>JAFXGP010000087.1 GCA_017521195.1 Lachnospiraceae bacterium | reverse complement strand
TGGCAGGGCAAAAGAAGAAAATCAACAAAAAGAGGTTTTGCAACGAAAAGGGAAGCGGAGGAATGGTTAAGAAATTTCCTGATGATGAAATCATTGGACTTCAATATGAAGTTTAAAGATTTTATTGAATTGTACTGTGAGGATATGGGAACCAGACTGCGGGAACACACGATGAGGGCAAAGCGGTATATTATCGACTTAAAAATCACGCCATATTTTGGAGAAAAGAGCGTGAATGAGATTAAGGCAACGGATATCCGGCAATGGCAGAATAAACTTATCAGTCAGGGATATTCACCAACCTATCTTAAAACGATTAACAATCAGTTGTGTGCCATATTCAATTATGCGGTCAAATATTATGACTTGGCGAGTAATCCATGCGCAAAGGCAGGAAGTATTGGAAAGAGTAAGGCAGAGGAAATGAATTTCTGGACAAAGCAGGAATTTATGAAATTTGTAGATGAACTTATGGATAAAAGAATGTCCTATCTTGCTTTTATGATTCTGTACTGGATCGGAATACGAATCGGTGAATTGTTGGCGCTTACGCCGGGAGATATTGATTTGGAGAAGCACACTATATCAATTACAAAGTCATACCAGAGATTAGGTAAAAAAGATGTGGTTACCGAGCCTAAGACACCAAAGAGCAGAAGGGTAATACATATTCCGGAATTTCTTGTAGCAGATATCCAAGATTATATTTCTAGTGTGTATGGGATAAAGGATATAGACAGATTATTTCCATTTACAAAATACTTTTTGGAACATGAAATGAAACGTGGGGTAAAAGCAAGTGGTGTGAAAAAGATACGCATTCATGATTTGCGACACAGTCACGCATCGTTATTAGTGGAGCTAGGCTTCTCGCCTTTGGAAATTGCGGAACGTTTGGGGCATGAGAAGATAGAGATCACATTGAACACATACTTACATTTGTATCCCAATAAGCAGCAACGATTGGCAGACAGACTGGAAAAGGAATATAAGGAGGAGTTGGCATGAGTGATTTTGATTATAATCGGATAAGAAATCATACGATGTCTTTTAGGGTGTCGGAGGAAGAAAGGCGACAACTAAAAGCAAGGATTATGGTGACAGGATTACCTATTGGACGTTACATTTTTGAGTCGGCACTGCATCAGAAAATTTGCATAGCAGTCGGAAAATATCAAAGTGATAGATTAAGCATTGAACTTCGGAAATTACGTGAGCAATTAGCAGAAACGAGTAAAAGTTCAGAGGAATTAAAAGAGCTGGTAACGGACTGTACTTATTTGTTGGAACAGCTTATGGAGTTGATTACAACTGATGCAACAACGGAACTTCAGGCAGATGATTTTCGGATAGTACAAAGGGAAGAAGTCTCACAAGATATTAAAAATGTCCCTGCCGAAAACAGGGACATTACAGAGTAGGAAAAGCAAAGCCTTTCTATACCCTAATCGCAAATTCAGTATAGCAAAGGCTTTGTGTAAAGTAAATATTTGTATATTCAATATGTTAAGACCTAAGGAGGAAAGATAAGATGGAAGGATATAAAAAGAAATTTGAAAGTATAGAATTGGAACCATGTGAACTTGTAATGATTCGTGAATTGGCAGTCGATTATAGAAAACGTTTGTTAGAAAAATA
>JAFXGP010000086.1 GCA_017521195.1 Lachnospiraceae bacterium | reverse complement strand
AAGCAAGAATACCTTCGTAGTTGTTCTGGTTGAAACTACCATCATCTACACCTGAAGGGCTGCTTACGATTGCGATTTTTAAACCTTCTTCTGTTGTTTCTGTTGTTTCTGTTGTTGCTGCTTCTTCTGTTGCAGGAGCTTCTTCTGTTTTAGCACCGCCGCAACCAACTAAAAGAGTTGCAACCATAGAAACGCTTAATAATAATGTTAAAAGCTTTTTCATAATTAATTTCCTCCTATGAAATTGACTGTTTGAGATTACTGTCTGCTAAATACCCGGTAATCTTTTAAGAAACGTCATAATATTACTAAAATCATATTGGAAAGTCAAGTTATACCGTGTACTTATTCCAAAACACTTCATCAAATTTTTTAATCTGAAAACAGGTCTCTTCTATATTATACATAACCATATATTGGCTGATGCTGTCCTTTTGTCCTATCACTCTCCCGTCCTCTTCCATTCTTGTATAATGAAATACTCCTTTCGAGTGAGGCTCGCATACAGCATTCATAATTCCGCTTCCCAAAGCCAGCATTTTCTCATCTTCAAAATAGTTTCCACAATCATTTAAAGCCTTTAATATAGTCAATCGTATAAAACGATCGTAAGAACAGTAGGAACCCGGAAACGTTCCAGTCACAGATAAATGCTTCGCATTAGCATCTGCCTGTATCTCCCTTCCGTCCAAATCCAGTTTCGTGATAGCTTGTCCATTCAGTCCCTGTTTCAATTCCGGTGACTGGGATAAAAACCAGGAAAAATTCTCCAGCTGTTCTTCATAGGGAGGCGAATTGGTCATAACTCCAAGAATTTTCTCTTGTGGGAACACTTTCAAAATTCCCGGGTAATCCGTATCCGTTGCTTCTAAAATCACTTCATTTCCGGTAGAATCCGTAAAAAAATAATGCATGGTAGCATCTACGGTCTGACTTCTATACGGAATGTTTAAAATCTGAATCTGCTCTGCCAGTGCAATTACTTCGTTTACATCTTTACAGGAAGATAATATCTTGGTTACCAATTCCATTCCCACATAACCCTGATGTCCTTCCTTCGGTTTGTCCACACCGGTACCTTCGTTCAGCATCAGTAATCCACCTGTCAATCCATGCTCATTCACACCGTCCAAAAGCCAACTGTCCGACTTATTATAAGTGATACCTGCATAATCATATTTGCTGACTTCTTTTTTTCCGTCACAATAGTTTATTTCATCTCCCGCTGCATGTCGCACTGTATGAGCACCATCTGCCCAAATATCTGTTTCAATATCACAGGTACGAAACCAATAATGTTTTCCTGTTTTGGACGTCAGTGTCATACAGGAACAGGCACCGGGAAGTATTCCATTTTTCATCTTTTTAATTCCTTTCTTTTTTCCTTAGTATTTACCGAAATCTAATTCAATAACCAAACTCCTAAATTCAAATATGCCGCAAAAGTAAGCCATAATAAATAGGGTATATTTAACAAGGCGGCCAGAGGATTGATTTTCCTAAATTCCAATATCATTTTCAGTACTAAAATCCACAGAAATACCAACCATAAAAAAGAGAATAAATACCATTGGAAATTAAAGAAAAATACCGGCCACAAAAAATTTACAAGCAACTGATAACCATAGGTGCTTAATGCCTGACTTTTTAAATTACTTTCTGCAGGTTCCTCACCGGTATAAATTAAATAAGAGCTGATTCCCATCAAGGTATAGAGTAGAGTCCATACAACAGGAAACAACCATGCCGGCGGGGATAAAGGCGGCTTCATCATACTTGCAAACTGTTCCATTCCTCCCATACTCAGTACTCCTGCTAAAGTTCCTACTCCGATAGGAATCAAAATACATATCAATAATGTTCTCCAATTTACTTTCATAAATTCTGCCTTTTAAAATGCCATCTATTCTTACCCTATCATATGCCCTCAGTACATTTTGTATTACTTACATTCACATCTGTTTAAAAATATCTTTCTATTCCGCGCCATTAAAAATCCGGGAAGTATTTCTACCTCCCGGATTCCTAAAATTCCTCACTTATTTTACAGTTGCATACACTTCATAAATAAATGTCTCCATTATTTATGAAACTCAATGCTATGCTGAATTATTTTGCTTTCTCCTGCTTCCAACACATTTACACCGATTTTTTCATCAATGGTTCCGCTAAATTCATGGTCGTCAGTTCTTCCTGCCCATGGTTCCAAACAGATAAAGTTGCCATTTTCTTTTGCCCAAATTCCATAACTGGTAAACTGGCTGCATTCCATGGTAACATATGGTGTCTTGTCCGGACGGCAGATTCTTACTTTGTCAAATTTGTAGTTATCAAAAATCAAAGTAATATATACATCATCATTGAATTTCAACAAACCATTCTCTAAAACTACTGTTGTAACGTTCTGCGGTGTTGCAAAACCGGACTCATTACTTACTCCAAAATATTCAATTATATCGCATCCAACAAATTCAAGATAATATTCTTCTTTTGCTTTTGGATCTGCTTCCACAGTTGTGAATGCAGGATGCCCTCCGACGAAGTAACGCATCTTATCGTTACCATTATTTTTTACTTCCCATTTTACATTAAGTAGACGTGGATTTTCTGCATCTAATTCATGTGTCACCAAAAGTTCAAATTCATATGGATAGATTTTTCTTGTATCATCATTTGGAAGTAATCTATGTACTACATGATTATCATCTGCTTCCACAAATTCAAATTCCATATCTCTTGCAAAACCATGTTGGGTTTTCATATCGTATTCTTTATCTTCAATACGATATTTTCCACCTACTACTTTACCAACAAATGGGAAAAGAATCGGTGCATGACGGTTCCATACTTCCGGGTTGCCGTCATGAAGACGTTCCAATCCGCTTTCCTTGTCAATTACACTGCTTAATTCTGCTCCTGCATCTGCTACAGATACTTTTAAAAATTCATTTTCCAATACATGCATTGCCATTCAACTTACCCTCTTTTCTTTTTAATTATTGCTTTCCTGCTTCTTCCACTTATATTTATATGTGCTATACGCATATTACACATATATATTTTCATTCAAAATATTTTCTTCTAATCTCATATCTTTTCCCAACATATCCTGATAAAAAAATGCTCTTGCTGTTTCCATATAAGGTACTACTGCAAAAGACCCAATCCCTAATGTAAGAGTTGCCAATATCCCCCAACCGATAAAAGAAATATCTAAGCAGAACAATCTCCATCTGTTTCCTTTCATCATTTCTTTGGATGCTGCGATTGTCTCTCTTGCTGTCATTTCCGGATGGTCATTTGCAATATAATGAGCCATGGAATAACTGTATGCAGCCACAATTCCCGGAATAATAAAACATATTGTCCAAAGGAAAATATACAGAAGCTGCCAGAAGTTAATACAAAAACCATGCCACAATTTGTCTTTATGTACAAATAAAGTACTTACTTCTGCCTCTTCCCCTCTTGCCAGATTCTGGTGGAACTGATAATATCCCAAAGTCATGGCACCACCGATAATTAACAAAATGATTGCCCATATCACCGAAAGTACTGCCAATATTGTAGTAATTCTGCCCGGCTGTAACAAGGTAAAAGACCATTGTTCCAACACATTGACTACCATTCCGGTTTCACTTTCAAATTTTAATTCTACATCCAAGGTTGCTGTAGCCACACCTAAAACAGAGGCCAAAACGGTAAGCACAATGGCAGTTGTCCACTTGCCTTTCAATACATCCCTTGCCATAGTTCTAAAATCACTTGCTTTATACTGCATATCTGCTTTCTCCTTCCCCATGAATTCTTCTAGATTTAATTTTCTAATTAAGATATAATAAGTCCGTGTATTTTTCGTACTTACCATTATTATATTCTTATTATTTTTATATGTAAAGGAGTGATACCTTTGATTTATACAGTTACATTTAATCCAGCCATAGACTACATTGTTTCTATGAATGATTTTTCTCTTGGCAAAACAAACCGTATTACGCAGGAGAAAATTCGCCCCGGTGGAAAAGGAATTAATGTATCCACTGTTTTGACCAATCTAAATATAGAAAATACTGCCTTAGGATTTATTGCAGGATTTACCGGATCTGAAATTAAACGATTATGTAGTGAAATAGGAATCCATTGTAATTTTATTACACTTTCCAATGGTACAAACCGCATTAATGTTAAGCTGAAAGATTACGACGGAACCGAAATTAATGGTGCAGGACCTGCTATTAGTTCTGAGGAATTAGATACACTTATGGAGCAATTATATAAACTTCAATCCGGCGATACTCTAATCCTTGCAGGAAGTATTCCTTCTTCCCTGCCCTCAGATATCTATCAACGGATTATGGATGAATTACACAATAAGGACGTTCAAATTGTGGTGGATGCCACCAAAGAATTGTTATTGAAATGTTTACCTTATGGCCCATTTCTCGTTAAACCTAACAAACATGAATTGGAAGAAATTTTTGACGTTACCATAACCACGAAAAAAGAAGCGCTTTATTATGCTTGCCGATTACAGGAAGCAGGCGCACGAAATGTCTGTATATCCCTATCCGGTGATGGTGCTGTTTTTGTTGCTGAAACCGGAGATTGTTTCCAGACTGATGTGCCTCCGGGAAAACTTGTGAATGCTGTGGGTGCCGGGGATTCCATGATTGCAGGTTTCTTAGCCGGTTGGGAAATTTTCAAAGATTACGATCAGGCATTTCGTATGGCGGTAGCTGCCGGAAGCGCCAGTGCCTATTCCGAGGAATTAGCAACAAAAAAAGAAGTTATGAAGTTATTGGACTACTTTTAAACATTGTACAATGCACTTTCACAAAATTAAACATCTGGAGATTTACTAATGAATAAAAATCAAAACAACATTTCCATCCGTTGGTTCTATCTGGCAGTCGGCGTCATCGCCATGTTGTTTGCCGGAGTTCTCTACGCATGGTCTATTTTAAAAGCCCCGTTAGCCACAGAATTTGGCTGGGGAGCTTCCGAACTTGCTCTTAACTTTACTCTGGCTATGAGTTTCTTTTGTATCGGAGGACTTTTGGGTGCAGCCATTTCCAAACGTCTGGGAAGTCACATTGCGCTTATGATTGCCGGTGCTTTATCTGCATCAGGTTTTATCCTGACCGCCCTTCTTCAAAATGCCTCTGTGACAATGTTATATCTTAGCTATGGTGTTTTAGCCGGCTTGGGTATCGGCATTGCCTACAATGTACTTATTGCCACGGTCAGCGCCTGGTTCCCGGACAAAAAAGGGTTATGCTCCGGCTGTCTGATGATGGGCTTTGGTGCCTCTGCCCTGATTCTTGGGAATGTGGCAAATGCCCTTTTTCAAAGTACCTTGGGTTGGCGTTATACCTATATGATTCTGGGTACTGCCATCTGCGTATTTTTACTTTTAGCAGGTCTGCTGTTACAAAAAACTGAACCGGGAATGGTGCTTCCGGAAGCAAAGGGTAAGAAAAATAAAAATGCCGAAGATTTTGAACGTAAGGATTACACTTCCGCACAGATGCTTTGCCGTCCTTCCTTCTGGATGGCTTTTCTCTGCATTTCCTGCCTTGCGGCAGTGGGAAGCTCCGTTATCAGTTTCGCCAAAGATTTGGCTCTATCTGTCAATGCTTCTGAAACCTTGGCAGTATCTCTTGTTGGCGTATTGTCTGTATGTAATGGTTTCGGGCGAATTCTTACAGGTGCCCTTTTCGATGCAATGGGTCGTCGTAAAACCATGCTGTGTGCCAATGTACTTACCATTGGTGCTGCGGGAGTTACCTTATTAGCCGTATCCGTTGGCTCCCTGCCTCTTTGCATCGCAGGTTTATGCCTCACCGGTATGTCTTATGGGGCTTGTCCGACCATAACAGCCGCTTTCACTTCTTCCTTCTTTGGTATGAAGTATTTTTCCACCAACATGGCACTGATGACCTTTACCGTTATGGCGGGCTCCTTCATTGCCACCGCATCCAACAAAATCTTAGAAGTTACCGGTGGATATACAGCAACCTTTATGATGCTGCTTGGGTTAACTTTTGCGGCATTGATTTTGAACGTGTTTATTCGGAAGCCTTGATTTTTCTAAAACTAAGGGGACTGTTGTAAAATGAACTTAAGTAGCTTTCATTTTATAACAGTCCCTATATTTTTATTCTTCTATAGATTTCTTTTTACTTACCAATACTTTTTCTTCCAAACATTGGAAAATATCTTCTACTTTTTTACTATCCATTTTAGGTGTTACAAAACTTACTAACGGAACCACAATCAATCCTGCCACCATAGCAATGGCTCCTGCGTTAATCGGAGATGCAATAAATGGAGCAATCATATTCACTACCGTAATTCCCACACCACAGGCAAAGCTTGCCCAAACTGCTGCTTTGGTAACACCCTTCCAGTAAAGCCCATACATAAACGGTGCCAAAAAGGCTCCTGCCAAGGCTCCCCAGGAAATTCCCATAAGCTGTGCTATGAATGCCGGCGGATCCATGGCGATAACAACACTGATTGCAATAAAGAATACCAGCATCACTCTCATCCATAAAAGCTGTTTCTTTTCATCCATATCTTTTACTACATTATCCTTAATCAAATCCAGCGTCAAAGTGGAACTTGAGGTCAAAACCAAAGAGGATAAGGTTGACATAGATGCAGATAATACCAGCACCACTACAATTCCCATTAAGATATCCGGCAGTCCGGAAAGCATCTGCGGAACAATGGCATCATATACAATTTTTCCATTAGCATCATAAATTGCAGGCCCGTCAAACAATCGTCCGAAACCGCCTAAGAAGTAACATCCACCGGAAACGATAACTGCGAAAAAAGTGGAAATAATCGTTCCGTATTTAATTGCTTTTTCATCTTTGATAGCATAAAACTTCTGTACCATCTGTGGCAATCCCCATGTTCCAAGAGAGGTTAAAACCACAACTCCAAGAAGATTGGGAAGGTCCGGTCCGAAGAAGGAAGTAAATACCCCTTTCTGTCCCATAGTCAAAGGAATATCACTTTCCAGTTCTGAAAGTGTAATCATGGCCTGGTAGAAGCCCCCCTGTCCATCCAGTACCGCTACAATTACGGCTACGATACCAAACAACATTACAATCCCCTGAATAAAATCATTAATAGCTGTTGCCATATAACCGCCAAGTACCACATACACACCGGTAAGCACTGCCATGGCAATAACACATACGGAATACGGAATGTTAAATGCCATTCCGAAAAGTCTGGAAAGACCATTGTATACGGATGCTGTATATGGAATTAAAAATATAAAGGAAATGGCAGCTGCCACAATTCTCAGTGCTTTGGAATCGTATCGTTTTCCAAAATAATCCGGCATGGTAGAAGCGGATAAATGTTTACTCATAACTCTGGTTCTTCTTCCCAGAATTACCCAGGCAAGCAAAGAACCAATAATAGCATTTCCAATTCCAATCCAGGTAGCTGAGATACCATATTTATAACCAAACTGTCCTGCATACCCAACGAACACTACTGCAGAAAAATAGGAAGTTCCGTAAGCAAATGCGGTAAGCCAAGGCCCCACACTTCTACCTCCTAATACAAAGCCATTTACATTGGTTGCATGTTTTCTGGAATATAATCCAACACCAATCATTGTGCCGAAAAATAATAACAGAAAAATAATTTTGGTAATCATATTATGTCCCTCCTGTTTTGTTTACCATTTACAGCTGCTTTGTTACTCTATTTTATACGTAGCTGCTTATACCACTTTAGTTTTTACTAACCCACTTTAAACTTTTAAAGTTAGACGCTTTAAAGCGATAAAGTATATTTATAAGTATATACCCCTCTCACAAAAAGTGCAAGAGGGGTTTTGAAAAATTTTATAACAGATTCCTATCCTTTAATGGCATTAACTACTATTTTTCTGCTCTCTGAAATCCACATCTTAACTAAATGATTAATAATTTCCCGCTGTTCTTTTGGAAGAGTTGCCGCTGCTTTTACCATAGCTGTTGTATTATGAACACTGATATCTTTAAAATCCAAAACATTCTGAATTCCACCCACTTCCAAAATATCAAACAAAGCATTCACCATTACTTTTCTATCTTCAAATTCTGCTTTTTCCAACCAGCCCTTTAGAATTACACTAATATGATTGCTAAACTCATCTACACTTTCCACCATTTCAAACGTCGTTCCTTCTACATTCCAACTAAGACCTTCGTGTTGCAGAATGGTGGTGGCATTGCTTTTTACCACATTATATTTTTCTTCATGTTCCATCAACATACCTACTACTGAAGCTTCCGGAACAAAAGTATGTATACGGCTTTTAATTCTCTGGTATGCTTCATTGTCTACAATACTTTTATGAAATCCGGGACCATCAAAATTATATATAGCTCTAATGCTATTCTGAATAGAAGGCTCACAAAACACACCGGAATAGATTGCTAAGTTTCCGCCTTTGGAATGTCCTCCCAGATAATACTTTTGGAACAATCCTCTCGCTGTCTTGTTCACATAGTCCACAGCAGAAATCTGGGCCGGCACAGGCATCTTATAACTCATGTCAAAATCTTCCCGCCAACCGGTTAAAGTTTCGTCTGTTCCTCGGAATGCAATAAAGGTCAGAAAGGACGTCAGTTGTACATGAATTGCCGAAAACTGTTGTCTTTCCTCCTGATTCATTATGCTGATATAATTGGATAACTGCAAATCAGCATATCTCGGACACTTAGCAGTTTCCTCCAGGAGCTTTTCATAGCGGGCATAAAAAATACTTTCTTTTCCTTCTTTAGGAACGTATTTTCTTGCTGCCTCCGCTAGTGTTATGTTTCCTTTTTCACCTACTTTCGGAACAATATCTTCGAATTGAATATAAGATAATTCACTAAAAATCAAGGCATCCACTTCGTTTAAAGGATGATTTTTTATATCCAAATCACCACGAAATTTTAGATAAGTATAAATATCGTCGGTCTTTATTTTATTTGTGTTCATGCTATTTCACCCAATCTTTATCAAACTTAAAGTTATCATTTTTCTGAAAAATCATCTTAAAACGATTCTTAAAATATTCTCTTTAATACGAGTTGACAAACGCTGATACTCCTTTAATTCTTCCTCCGACAAACCTGAAAATCTGGCAGTTTCAAATTGTGTTTCCGCTGTCTGCAATTCCTCCACCAATTTTTCAGATGCATCACCCAAAGCAATCTGTACACTATCCTTTCCGCGTTTTTTGCTTACTTTAACATATTCGTTCTTACGGAATTTGGCTAAAATAATAGTAAGTTTTTGCTGCGATATTTCCATAAATTCTGCCAATTCTTTCTTGTTCTTTACAATCGGGTTGTGCGAAAGAACTAATAAAACTCTTGCTTCCTCCAATGATAAATCATTTTTAATTGCAATCGGTTCTAAGTAATATGCCATTAATTTACGATTCCGATAATCTTCCGCAAAGTAATGCTGATCCTCTCCCAAGGCAGCATTAGCCACACTTCGTTCCTGCCCCAGCTTTTTTGAATTAGAAATTAAAGCTGGCGGCACTGTCTCATCGGATGCAACATCCATCAAGTAACTGTAAATCTGCAACCTTTTTTTCTCATATTCTTCTTCCGAAAACACCTGTTTATAAAATTCATTATAATACTCAAATACCATCAACTTAGTACGAATGGTTTTCGCCAAAGTCATGCTTTGGCTTACCAATGACCCTTTTGTTTTTACATAATAATAAATAGGAACTTGCAATACATAAATGTTTTCACAATATCTGATATATTCCAAATTAAACATAAAATCTTCGCACCAACTGATTTTAGGATTCATGTATAAATGATGCTTTTCAATAATTTCTTTTTTATATAACTTATTCCACAATACTCCATAGTAAAAATCTGCCGGATTTTCCATCATAAGGTTTGCAAAATCTTCTCTACTAAGAACACCTTCTTCATCGATACTACCTTTATGGGAAAGGCGTTCTCCTATAACACGATAAAAATCTGCTATGACCATATCACAACTATTATTTTCCATGGATTCTACCAAAAATCTGGTTGCATTAGGTGTAATCCAATCATCTGCATCCAGAAACTGCAGATACTCCCCTACAGCCTCCTTTAATGCCAGATTACGAGTATCCGATACACCACTGTTTTCTTTATGTATCACACGAACACGTTCATCCTGTCCGCCATAAAGGTCACAGATACTTCCGGAATCATCTTTACTACCGTCATCAATAAGTAATAATTCAAAATCCTTATAATCCTGATTTAAGATACTTTCAATACAACGAGCTATGGATTTTTGTGCATTATAGATTGGCACAATAATACTAATCTTTGGTTTCATCTTTTATCCCTCTCATAAAATACATCTTTATTT
>JAFXGP010000085.1 GCA_017521195.1 Lachnospiraceae bacterium | reverse complement strand
AGACCGACAGGCTGTGCTTTGCAACCTGTAAGGACCTTCTCGAAGTTAAAGAGCTTATAAAAAAAGAAAACAAATAAATTTAAATTCAATTTTTGGAGGATATCATTATGAAAAAACAAGGTGTATTTGGATTGGTACAGGATATGGAATAATAAGAAGAAATAATAAAATAATTCTTATAATGGAAACTTGGGAATATATTTTACAGATGTTTGTCAGTGAAATTACATATAAGAAGGAGACATTAGGATACGCCTGTTATGAAATAGGAGAGAAGATAGGAGGAAAAGAAGGGAAACTTTTAGAAAAGATTTGTAAGAAAACAGAGGGAGATCAAAGAGGAAATTTCTATCAAATATGGGAGGAAGAGTGTATTAAGTACTGCCAAGAGGAAAAATTACCGGTTAAGGCAATAGAGTTAATAAAAGAATTTGGAAAAATGACCGGATTTGAAGATGATGATGTGCAAAAAAAGATGATAGAAATACAAAAAGAAAAATGGACGAACGAAAGATTGAGGATGAAGGAGGAACTTTTAGAAAGGAAAAAAGTAATATTAACATTGAGTTCTTGTTTGGGGATGATGATAATATTGCTTTTGTGGTAAAGCAGATAATGGAAATAGGGTTGATATTTAAAATTGCGGCAGTGGGAATTCTGATTACTATTTTAGGACAGGTATTAAAACATAGTGGCAGGGAGGAACATGCTTTTTTGATTTCTTTGGCAGGACTTATTGTTGTGTTATCCTGGATACTTCCTTATATCTATAACTTGTTTCAATCAATTCAGACCATGTTCCGCTTGTAGAGGATTAGTCATAAGAGAAACCGGATAAGGAGATGAAGGGTATGAATATAATTGGTATATGCTTTGTATCAATAATTGGTGTAATAGCGGCTGTTATTTTAAAAGGGTACAAGCCCGAGATAGGTTTGTTTATTGTTATTGTATTATCATTGATGTTTTTAAGCTGGATGTTGGAAGTGTTTAGACAGATGCAGACACAATTTGGTGTTATTACAAAAGAATTGGAAGAAAATAAATCTTTTTATGAGATTCTGTTTAAAATTATGGGGATTACATATATATGTGAATTTGCCTCCGGAATCTGCAAGGATGCGGGGTATTCTGCTATTTCGTCTCAAATAGAAATTGTAGGTAAAATGCTGGTTTTATTGTCCGGAATACCTGTTCTTATTGCTGTTATCGAAACAATTAAAAATTACAATATTTAAAATTATATCTAAATTTAATATTAGAGGATTGCCATGCAGTTTGAAAAAATTTATGGGGATATGAATTTGAAGGAATTAGAGAAAAATCTCCAAAACATTACATTTCAATTAGAAATTTCGTTTTCGGAATTAGTGGAAGAAATATATACAGGAAATCCCAAAGGTCTATTATCTGTTTTTATAAATAGGATAAAAGGTGAAATAAAAAATCAATGGTTTGATATAAAAAATATTATAATAACAGTTGTTATCATAATTCTTGTATCGGCGATTTTGTCAACCTTTAAGGATGCATTTCAAAATGCACAAATTGCTGAGATATCTTTTTATATTAATTATCTGCTTCTAAGTGTAATATTTATCAATTTGTTTGGAAGTATCCTTGCTGTGGGTGAGAATTCCTTGAGAAATATGAAAGATTTTATGAGTATTTTTTTTCCTACATTCTTTTTAATTGTGGGGAGTACTCAGGGGATAAGCAGCGGACTGGCATATTTCCAGTTGGCAGGCGTTGTTATTTATCTGGTAGAATGGTGTCTTTTATCTATTCTTTTACCGGCGATCAGTGCATATATGTTATTTGTGCTGATGAATGGAGTATGGGAAGAAGAGCGGTTATCCTATCTTCTGGATTTGTTTCAAAAAGGGTTAAAATTTGTATTGAAGTTATTATTGGGAATTTTAACAGGAGCAGGAATGATGCAGTCCATGATAGTTCCTATTATAGACAAGATTAAAGGAGAGACAGTTTATAAGGCTATAGAAGGAATTCCGGGGATTGGAGACGTAGCAGAGGGAGCTTTACGCATATGGATGGGAAGTACGGTTTTAATTAAGAATAGTATCGGGATTGCGGGATGTATTCTGATGGTGCTTTTGTGTATCGCTCCCATAATTAAGATTGCTTTGGTAGGAAGTCTCTTTAAGATAGTAGCAGCCATTCTTAGTGTTGTAGGTGAAAAAAGGATGATAAGTTGTACTAATCAGGTAGGAGACGGAATTTTTTTGGTATTGCAAACGGTAGGTTACGGAATACTTTTTTTTGTAGTGTTGGTAGCTATAACAATATATACAACAAACGGAGGGATTTAAAAATTGCTTTTGGTTTTTCTGGAATTAGTGAAAAAGGTGGGCATTTTTGTAATTATAGGACAAACAATACAACATTTTGGTATTAGCAAAAAATATGAAAAATATATGAAATTTATGATTTCCATTATAGTTGTGGCACAGATTACCTTTGCCTTTGGCATTTATATAAAACAGTTTAAGAGCAGAGGGATATTTATGTCCGGCAGTGAATATAAGAACGAATGGGAAGCTAATATGGAAAAAGTAGAAGAAAAAATTAAGGAATATAATTTGCAACTGTCGGAAAGTCTGGAAGAAGAATTTGAGGAATCAGAATATCAGACAAATCAGGCTGAAAAAGAAGAGAGTGGTGGAGTTTATGTGGAAAAAATCATCATACCCTGAAAGTGTGGAAAAGATAAAAGATTTTTTGTTAAGAAAAGATAATCTGATTATCATTGTTTTAACAGGAATTCTTATGCTGGTTATTGCGTGGCCGATAGAAAGTGAAAAAGAAAAAGTATCTTCTGAGTACAAATTATGGGACAAAGGCAAGAGTAATATATATCAAAATAATAAGGATACAGTAGAAAGTACGCTTGATGAAGAAATTTTTTTGAATGATGGAATTGCAACAGATTCGGGAATTTTTCGGGAAGAATATATTATAAGCAATTTAGAGGAACGGCTGGAAGAGATATTGTCAGCGGTGCAAGGTGTAGGAAGTGTTAAAGTTATGATTACATTATCTTCCAGTGGGGAAAAGATTGTAGAAAAGGATATTCCTCTGGAAAGAAATAGTATTGTTGAAAATGATTCTACGGGAGGGAACCGCAGTACCAATGAAATGTATAGTCAGGAAGAGACAGTATACAGTACTAATTCAAACGGTGATAAAGTTCCTTATGTAATTAAGGAAAATAGTGCCAGAGTTGAGGGAGTCAGTGTAGTAGCTGAGGGCGGAGGAGATGCTGATGTCCAAAAAAATATTAGTGATGTGATTCAGGCATTATTTGGGATAGAAGCTCATAAAATTAAAGTAGTAAAGATGAAATGGGAAGAATAGGAGACGAGAAGTTGAAAAAAAATCAAATTATGATTACTGCACTGGCAGTAATGATTGCTATTGCAGGGTATTTGAATTTTGCAGGTAACAAAATCGGTGAAGAATCGCTGGTAGTAACAGATGAACTTATGACAGAAGAGGAAATGACTGCGCTTCTGGATTTGTCGGAAGAAGATATATATTCTGATATTGGAGATTTAGAAGATGAAGCCGGACTTGTTGAGAATTATCTGGATGAAGATATGGAATATTCTGAGATTATGGTAGATATGAGTGGCAGTGGAGAAGAGAGTAGAGAAGATGTAATCGAAGGAACTCCCGGGGAGGCAGTTTTTACCAGTACACAGGCAGTATCTACGCTGTCAGCAGCCAGATTGCTGAAGGAGCAGACGCGAGCGCGAAACAAAGAAATGTTACAGGAAATTGTGAACAATGAGATTTTAGATTCGGCTCAAAAAGAGGAAGCTGTAGAGAGTATGGTGGCTATGACTGACAGAAATGAGAAGGAAATGGAGGCGGAGATTTTACTTTCAACAAAAGGATTTACGGAAACGGTTGTAAGTATTGGAGACAACAGTGTTGATGTGGTTGTATATGCAGAGACTTTAAATGATGCACAGTTGGCACAGATTATGGATATTGTAACCCGCAAAACTCAAATTAAAGAAGAAAATATAATTATTAGCAGAGTTGGCCAGAAATAGTTTTGTTTTTGAGGGAAAGTATGGTATACTATTGAGAACTGTGTGATACAGATTATTGCAAAAAAATTTTAGTATTTTATGGTAAAAAAATGGAAATAATATACCTAGTGGAGGAATAAAAATGGCTAACTATGCAAACGAGATAAATAAAAGACGTACTTTTGCGATTATTTCACATCCTGACGCAGGAAAAACAACTTTAACAGAAAAATTCCTGTTATACGGAGGTGCCATCAACCTGGCGGGAAGCGTAAAAGGGAAAGCAACTGCAAGACATGCGGTTTCCGACTGGATGGAAATTGAAAAGGAAAGAGGTATTTCCGTTACTTCTTCCGTACTGCAGTTTAATTATGATAATTATTGTATTAATATTCTGGACACTCCGGGACACCAGGACTTCTCAGAAGATACCTATAGAACTTTGATGGCTGCCGATTCGGCTGTAATGGTAATTGATGCATCCAAAGGTGTAGAAGCACAGACAAGAAAATTGTTCAAGGTTTGTGTTATGAGAAAGATTCCTATTTTTACTTTTATCAATAAAATGGACCGTGAAGCTAATGATACATTCGAACTTTTAGACGAAATTGAAAAGGAATTGGGAATTGCAACATGTCCTGTAAACTGGCCAATCGGCTGCGGAAAGAATTTTAAAGGGGTTTATGATAGAGAAACTCAGACGGTAGTAACATATTCTGATACTGAGAAAGGTACAAAAGAAGGAGAAACATCGATTATTCCAATCGCAGATGAAGAGGCACTTTTGGCTCATATTGGTGCTGAGAACAAAGGTATTTTAATGGATGAAATTGAATTGTTGGATGGAGCCAGCGCTGAATTTGATTTGGAAGCGGTACAGAGTGGAGATTTAACACCGGTATTTTTTGGTTCTGCTTTGACAAACTTTGGTGTGGAAATTTTCTTACAGCACTTTTTGAAAATGACAACCACTCCATTACCACGTAAGTCAGATAAAGGTTTCATTGATCCTGTAGAAGAGGATTTTTCTGCATTTGTATTTAAAATTCAGGCAAATATGAATAAAGCACATCGAGACAGAATTGCTTTTATGAGAATTTGTTCCGGCAAATTTGATGCAAATATGGAAGTAAAACATGTTCAGGGAAATAAAGTAATGCGACTTTCCCAGCCACAGCAGATTATGGCCAGCGAAAGAAAGATTTTAGACGAGGCTTATGCAGGGGACATTATTGGGGTGTTTGATCCGGGTATTTTCTCCATAGGGGATACCATTAGTATGCCAAAAGCCCAGTTTAGATATGAAGGTATTCCGACGTTTGCTCCTGAACATTTTGCCAGAGTACGTCAGATGGATACTATGAAAAGAAAACAATTTGTAAAAGGTATTACTCAGATTGCCCAGGAAGGTGCAATTCAGATTTTCCAGGAATTTAATACCGGTTTGGAAGAAATTATTGTAGGCGTTGTAGGGGTACTTCAGTTTGATGTATTAAAGTATCGCTTGGAAAATGAATACAATGTAGAAATCCGTTTAGAAAGACTTCCATATGAACATATCCGTTGGATTGAAAATAAAGAAGAAGTTAATGTGGACAGGTTAACAGGAACTTCAGATATGAAGAAAGTAAAAGATATGAAGGGAAATCCTTTATTATTATTTGTAAATCCATGGAGTGTGGGAATGACTTTGGACCGTAATCCGGGATTACAGTTATCTGAATTCGGAAAAAATAATTAAGTTGCATCTAAGACCGAAGCAATCGGTAAAAAAGGTAGCATCATGAAAAAAATAGGTTGCATATTGTTGTGTTCTTTGGTGATAAATGGGTGCAGTATGCCGGGGGAAACAACCAGGAATACAATTACAGAAAAATACAATTTTGTAACAGAAAGTTCTCTTCCTTATGAAGAAGATACACAGCTATATTCTGATACCCGGGATACGGATTCAGAGAAAGAAAGTCAGGAATCATTGAAGGGAGAAAAAAGAGAATTTACAGACGAAGAAAAATCGGACATGCTGCGTAAACAGCAGGAGTTATTTTATTTTTCTAAGTTAGAGATTACACAGCAGAACTTATATGTAGAAATATTATATGCTCTGGAGAATTATGTTGAAGAGATGGAAGTATCTACTACGGATACGGATGAAATTGACAAGGTATTTCAATGTGTAATGATGGATCATCCGGAAATATTCTATGTTAGTGGATATTCTTTTGTAAAGTATGCTTTGGGTGATGAGGTTAGGAAAATTGTTTTTAAAGGAACCTATATATATAATCAGGAAGAAAAAGAACATAGGGAATTGCAGATAGAAGAGGCTGTGAAAGTATTTCTTACAAATTTAGATTTGGAATGTACTGATTATGAAAAAGTAAAATATGTATACGAAACCATGATTCATACGACTGAATATGATATGGCAGCTGTAGATAATCAGAATATATGCTCTGTCTTTTTGAATCATGCTTCTGTATGTCAAGGTTATGCTAAGGCAGTTCAGTATTTGTTAAATAAGTTAAATATACCAACAACTCTTGTTTTGGGAACTGTAGAAAATGGGGACGGACATGCCTGGAATATGGTAAAGATAGAGAATGAATATTATTACGTGGATGCAACTTGGGGAGATGCCTCTTATCGGATTCAGAATAATGATGAACCGCAGCTAATTTCCAATACACCTTCCATAAGTTATGACTATTTATGTGTTTCTACGGAGGAGTTAAGCAGAACCCACAGTTTGTCGGAAATAGTACCTATGCCGTTATGTGATAGTCTTGACGCGAATTATTACGTGAGAGAAGGTGCTTACTTTTTAGAGGCTGATTATGAACAGTTGGCGGGTTTGGTGGAGCGATATTATGCAGAAAATAGGGAAACAGTGACTATCAGATGCAGTAATGATACTGTTTATCAACAGATGTGGAATGAGTTATTGGGAGAACAGAAAATATTCAGATATATAAAGGGTGAGAATAACAGTATTATGTATACGGATTTGCCCAAACAACGTAGTATTACATTCTGGTTATAACATTCATTGAGGTTGGGCAAAAATAAAATACTAGGCAAAAAAATTATACAATGGTATAATAGTAGAAACTGTAACCGAGAAAACAAGGAGGTTATTTATGGAAAAAGATTATAATAGAAATACGTATGTATTACAGGATGACGATAACAAAGGAACTGTACAGATTGCTGATGATGTGGTGGCAGTAATTGCAGGACTTGCTGCAACGGAAGTAAAAGGTGTGGCAGCAATGGCCGGAAATATTACGAATGAAATTATGAGCAAAGTTGGCAGAAAGAATCTTTCCAAAGGTGTGAAGATTTCTATTAACGGAAAATGTGTAAAAATTGCTTTGGCAATTATGATGGAATATGGATATAATATTCCCGGAACATGCAGTAAGGTTCAGGATAAAGTAAAAAATGCTGTAGAAAATATGACAGGCCTTACTGTAACAGATGTTGATATTCGTATTGCCAGTGTGGATATGCAAAAAAAATAATTGGAGTCATATAGAATGAACAGAAGAAGTTTGAGAGAACAGGTTTTTAAATTGTTGTTCCGTGTGGAATTTAATTTAAAAGAGGAGATGGAGGAACAGTGCCGTCTTTTCCTGGAACATGAAGATATCGAGATTGAAGAACAGGATGCGGAATACATTGTTGGAAAATATACTGCAATCCATGAAAAGTTAGAAGAAATTGACAGTATGATTAATGAGAAGGCCAAAGGATGGTCTACAGACAGAATGGGTAAAGTAGATTTAACCATTATTCGTCTTGCAGTATATGAGATGAAGTTCGATGATACAATTCCGGAAGGAGTTGCTATCAATGAAGCTGTAGAATTGGCTAAAAAGTTTGGACAGGATGAGTCTGCGGGATTTATCAATGGTGTATTGGCCAAATTTGTAGAAAAAGCAGAATAGCCGGAAATAGTGCAGGAGTGATCATGCAGAATGTTTATACCGTTGCACAAGTGAATACGTATATAAAAAATATGTTCATGCAGGATTATTTGTTGCAGAAAGTGAACGTTCAAGGAGAAGTCAGTAACTGCAAATATCATTCGTCTGGACATATTTATTTTACGTTAAAAGATAAAAAAGGAACTCTCAGTTGTGTTATGTTTGCGGGCAACCGTAAAAACATGGATTTTACATTAACGGAGGGTCAGCAGGTAATTGTGGAAGGCAGTATTGATATTTATGAAAGAGACGGGAAATATCAATTATATGCCAGAAAAATAAAGAAAGATGGAGCCGGAGCCCTGTTTGAACAATTCGAACGTTTGAAACAAGAATTGTTGGAAAGAGGGCTTTTTGCCAAAGAATATAAACAAACGATTCCGAGGTATATACGCACCTTGGGTGTGGTAACCGCATCTACAGGGGCAGCTATCCGAGATATTATTAATATCACAAGACGAAGAAATCCATATGTTCAAATTATTCTGTATCCTGCTATTGTACAAGGGGATGCAGCAGCTCCCAGTATTGTTCAGGGAATACGTGCATTAGAACAGATGGGTGTGGATGTTATGATTGTAGGCCGTGGAGGGGGATCGCTGGAGGATTTATGGGCATTTAATACAGAAATGGTAGCACAGGCAGTCTTTGATTGCAGTGTCCCCATTATTTCAGCTGTAGGACATGAAACGGATACTACAATTATTGATTATGTGTCTGATTTGAGAGCACCAACCCCTTCGGCAGCCGCTGAATTGGCGGTCTATGATGTAAATGCTTTAATGGAACAGCTGGCAGGAACAAAGGAGCAGTTAACAATGCTTATGGACAGGCGTCTTCGAATGTTTAAGATGCAGACGGAGCAGAAGAAACAGCTTTTGAACAGCTTAAGTCCCATGGCAAAAGTTCGGGAAAAGAAGTATCAGTGTATTCGAAGCGAAGAACTTTTGGAAGAGGCTTTTTGGAAGATTTTAGATAGAAAAAAATATCAATTACAGATTCAGATAGAACGATTGTCCGGATTGTCACCATTACAAAAATTGCAACAGGGGTATTCTTACGTTGTCGGAAGTGAAGGAAAGAATGTAAGGAGTATTTCTCAGGTGATTCCGGAGGATATGTTGGAAATATATATGACTGATGGAAAAATTGTGACTAAAGTTGATAGTACAATACCCCTTCAGTATTAGACATCCGGTATGGCATGGAGGCAGAGATGGCAAAAAAACAGGAAGAAAAGCTTTCTTTGGAAGAAGCTTTAGGAAAATTAGAAGAGACAATTACAAAATTGCAGTCAGAAGAAGTTTCTTTGGAAGAATCTTTTGAATTATACAAAGAAGGAATGGATTTTGTGAAACTTTGCAGTGAAACGATAGAACAGGTAGAGAAAAAAGTACTTATGCTGAATCAGGAGGGAAAACTGGATGAGTTGGGAGATTAAATTGAAGGAAAGAGTGGCTGAAGTTGAAGCCGTTATTCAGAAATATTTACCGGAAGAAACAGGATACCAGAAAACAGTATTAGAGGCAATGAATTATAGTGTCCTTGCAGGCGGAAAAAGACTCCGCCCAATGCTGATGGAAGAAACTTATCGTTTGTTTGGCGGAAACAGTAAAATTGTAGAGCCATTTATGGCAGCCATTGAAATGATACATACCTATTCTTTAGTCCATGATGATTTACCTTCTATGGATAATGATGAGTATAGAAGAGGCAGAAAGACTACCCATGTAGTATATGGTGAAGGAATGGCGATTTTAGCCGGTGACGGTCTTTTAAATTATGCATTTGAAACGGCATTAAAAGCCTTTGATATGGAGCCTGCAAACCCTGCTATAGGAAAAGCAATGCAGGTATTGGCAAAAAAAGCAGGTGTGTATGGAATGATTGGCGGTCAGACTGCGGATATTCAGGCTGAAGATATGGATCAAAGCAAGGTGACTAATGAGTTATTGTTGTTTATTCACGAAAATAAGACTGCTGCTTTAATTCAAAGTTCCATGATGATTGGTGCAATCCTTGCAGGAGCATCCGCAGAAGCGGTAGCAGCGGTGGAAAAAATTGCATACAATGTAGGTATTGCATTCCAGATTCAAGATGATATTTTAGATATAACCAGTTCCTTAGAAGTATTAGGAAAAATGACCGGAAGTGATGAAAAGAATAATAAGGTAACCTATGTAACTTTAAACGGAATGGAAAAATCTAAAGAAGATGTAGAGAAACTTTCAAAAGAAGCAATTGACTTGTTGGATTCTTTTGAGAATAAAAATGAGTTTTTAAATCAACTGATTGAAGAATTAATTACCAGGGAAAAATAGAATGTAAGGAGGCAAGGATATGCTTCTTGAGTCAATTAAGAAACCAAATGATATAAAAAAAATAGACCCCAAAGATTATGACAAGCTTGCAGAGGAAATCAGACAGTTTTTGATTCATTCTATTAGCAAAACAGGTGGTCATTTAGGTTCCAATCTGGGTGTGGTAGAGTTAACCATGGCACTTCATCTGGCATTGGATTTGCCTAAAGATAAGATTGTGTGGGACGTAGGACATCAGTCTTATACACATAAACTTTTGACCGGAAGAAAAGACGGATTTGATAATTTACGTAAATATGGGGGAATGAGTGGATTCCCTAAGAGATGTGAAAGTGAATGTGACAGTTTTGATACCGGTCACAGTTCCACATCTATCTCAGCAGGACTTGGATTTGTGAAGGCCAGAGATATTAAAGGAGAGGACAACTGTGTCGTTTCTGTCATTGGTGACGGCTCTTTAACTGGTGGTATGGCGTATGAAGCATTGAATAATGCATCAAGAATGGATACTAACTTCATTATTATTTTAAATGATAATAATATGTCTATTTCCGAAAATGTAGGAGGCATGTCAAAGTATCTTAACAGTATCCGTACTGCGGAGAATTATCGTAATACTAAGGATGGAATATATACTTCTTTGTTAAAGAAAAAGCATGGTAAAGAAATTGTAGATACCATCCGCAGGGCAAAAAACAGTGTGAAACAGTTATTTGTTCCGGGAATGTTATTTGAAAATATGGGAATTACCTACCTGGGTCCTGTTGACGGACATGACATTGAAGGTTTGGTGACAGTAATCAATGAGGCAAAACGCTGTAAAACAGCAGTTTTAATTCATGTGAAAACTAAAAAAGGAAAGGGCTTTGAGCCGGCAGAAAAACATCCGGCAAGATTTCATGGCGCAGAACCTTTTGATATTGAAACCGGGATACCTAAAAAATTAAAACCAAAAGCAAATTATACAGATGTATTTTCTACAGTTATGATTAAGTTGGCCAGAAGAAATCCGGAAGTGGTTGCCATTACAGCAGCGATGCCGGACGGAACAGGGCTGAAGAGATTTAGAAACGTATATCCTGACAGATTTTTTGATGTAGGAATTGCAGAACAGCATGCGGTTACTTTTGCGGCAGGTCTTGCAGCAGGAGGATTGCGTCCGATTGTAGCGATATATTCTTCGTTCTTGCAGAGAGCATATGACCAGATTTTGCATGATGTATGTATTCAAAATATGCCTGTGGTTTTTGCCATTGACAGGGCGGGACTCGTAGGTAGTGATGGAGAGACTCATCAGGGAATCTTTGATTTGAGTTTCCTTTCCTCTATTCCAAATATGCAGATTATGGCACCAAAGAATAAATGGGAACTTTCTGATATGATGAAGTTTGCTGTTAAATTCAATGGTCCTATTGCGGTGCGTTATCCTCGAGGAGAGGCTTACGATGGGTTAGAAGAATATCGTACACCGATAGAATATGGAAAAAGTGAAATGATTTACCATGAAAAGGATATTGCTTTGTTGGCAGTAGGAAGCATGGTACAGACTGCGGAACAGGTAAGAGACAGTTTAAAGGAAAAAGGTTATTCCTGTACCTTGGTAAATGCCCGTTTTGTAAAACCGATAGATGAAGAAAATATCGTAGAATTATGTAAAAATCATAAATTACTGGTTACTATGGAAGAAAACGTAGCCAGCGGTGGCTATGGGGAAAAAGTAAGAGCTTTTGTAGATAACAAAGAATTAAAGGCAGAAGTACTTACCATTGCGATTCCGGATGAATATGTAGAGCATGGAAATGTGGATATTCTGAAAAAAGAAGTGGGAATTGATGCTCAGACCGTAGTAAACAAAGTAGAGAAAATTTACGCGGAGTTATAGATGAAAGAAAGATTAGATGTATTGCTGGTAGAGCAGGGATTTGCAGCATCCAGAGAAAAAGCAAAAGCAATCATTATGTCCGGCAATGTATTTGTAAATGGACAGAGAGAAGATAAAGCAGGAACTACTTTTGATCCGGCAAAATCTACGATTGAAGTAAAAGGACATACTTTGAAGTATGTAAGCCGTGGCGGATTGAAATTAGAAAAAGCAATGGCTCAGTTTACGATTACGTTGGAAGGTAAAGTTTGTATGGACATTGGTGCGTCCACAGGAGGCTTCACGGACTGTATGCTTCAGAACGGGGCAAGAAAAGTATATTCTGTAGATGTAGGACATGGTCAGTTGGCTTGGAGCCTGCGAAATGATGAACGTGTTGTATGTATGGAAAAAACAAATTTCCGTTATCTTACCAGAGAAGATATTCAGGATGATTTAGATTTTGCATCGGTGGATGTATCCTTTATTTCTTTAAGTAAAATTTTGTTGCCTGCCAGAAAAATTTTGAAGGACCATGGTCAGATGGTTTGCTTAATTAAACCCCAGTTTGAAGCAGGGAAAGAGAAAGTTGGTAAAAAAGGTGTTGTCAGAGAACAAAGTGTGCATCAGGAAGTGATAGAGAAAATATACACTTTGGCAGATATCTTAGGATTTCAGGTTCTTGGTCTGGAGTATTCTCCTATTAAAGGACCGGAAGGAAATATTGAATATTTGATTTATATCGAAAAAAATCCGGAAAAGAATCAAGAGGTAATTGATTATACCGAAAGTTATGTAGAGTCTGCCCTACAGGAAGCTTTAGAAAAACGAGAGGGATTTGGCAGAGAAGAGAAGAATTTATATTTGATAAAAGAGACGGTGACAAAAGCACATACGTCCTTATAAATGAGGAAATAATGAAGAAATTTGGAATAGTAATAAACGAAACAAAGGACCCGGATATGACGGTTACCAATCGAATCAGTTCGTATTTGGAAAGCCGGGGAGCAAGGTGTATCACCTTAAAAGCTGCCGGAGCTTTGGAAGAAGATGTGGATTGTATGTTGGTTCTGGGCGGTGACGGAACTATGTTACAGGCTGCCGGTGGGATTGCCGGGAAAAATATTCCTATGATTGGTGTTAACTTGGGAACACTGGGATATTTAGCAGAGATGGAATTGGATAATCTGGAAGAAGCACTGGAACAATTAATTTGTGATGAATATGCTTTGGGTGAAAGAATTATGCTACAGGGGCGTATCGAAAGAAAAGGTTGTGTAGAAGAACTTTCACCGGCCTTAAATGATATTACCATTTCAAGATGCGGCCCTTTAAGAATTGTACCATTGAAAATATTTGTTAATGGTCAGTTTTTGTGTAAATGGAAAGCTGACGGGATTATTATTTCTACTCCTACAGGTTCCACCGGATATAATATGTCTGCCGGGGGCCCGATAGTAGAGCCGGAAGCAAAATTAATTGTTCTTACGCCGATTTGTGCCCATACTTTAAATGCCAGAAGTATTATACTTAAGGTAGAGGATTGTGTGGAAATAGAGATAGATAATGGGCATAATGGAAGTATTTTGCAGTTGGAAGCTAATTCTGATGGAAGTGGCAGAATTCCGATGGAAACAGGAGATAAAATCATCATTTCCAAGGCTGAGAATACAACAAAAATTGTAAAATTAAGCAAAGAAAGTTTTCTTGAAATTTTACATAAAAAAATGTAACTATGGATGATTTTCAGGATGGGATTGAATAGTTACAAACGATGAGAGAGGTTTTAAATGAAGAGTAATCGCCATCAGAAAATTGTGGAATTAGTAGATAAGTATGAAATTGAAACCCAGGAGGAATTGGCAGACAGACTGAGAAAGGAAGGGTTTCAGGTAACTCAGGCAACCGTTTCCAGAGATATCAGGGCCTTGAAATTATCCAAAGTGTCTTGTGGAAAAGGAAGACAAAAATATGTGGTACTTAAACAAGAAGAGACTCATTTAAGTGCAAAGTATATCAGGGTATTAAAAGATGGTTTTGTTTCCATGGATAAAGCACAGAATATTTTGGTGATTAAAACTGTAAGCGGTATGGCAATGGCCGTAGCAGCAGCAATTGATGCCATGGAAATGGAAGAGGTAGTAGGAAGTATAGCAGGGGACGACACTATCATGGCTGCATTGCGTACCAATGAGGATACCCAGAGTGTTATGAATAAGATAGCAGAGATGCTGAAATAAAATCATGTGACTTACTGGAGAGAAGAGTAAGGAGTACATATGTTAATTAGTTTACATGTTAAGAATTTGGCACTAATCGATGAAACAGAAGTGTTTTTTAAAAAATGTTTAAATATTTTGACCGGTGAAACCGGTGCGGGAAAATCTATTATCATGGGTTCCGTAAATCTTGCATTGGGAGCAAAAGCAGATAAAACTTTAATAAGAAATGGTGCTGAATATGCTTTGGTGGAGTTGGTTTTCCAAACCGATTCTAAAGAACAAGAACAGATATTGACAGAAATGGACATTCCGTTAGAAGATGACGGAATGGTTATTATTATGCGTAAATTAATGCCGGAAAGAAGTTTGTGCAAGGTAAACGGCATTACGGTCAGTCAAAAACAGTTAAAAGAATTAGCTTCGTTATTTATTAATATTCATGGTCAGCATGATAACAAAGAACTTTTAAATGTTAAAAGATATTCCCAGATTCTGGATGAATATAGCGGAGAAAAATTAGGCAATATAAAAGAAAAATTAAAAACAGCATATGCAGAATACAAAAAAGTATGCAAAGAACTGGACGAATCCGTGGTAGATGAAAAAGAAAGAGCAAGGGAGATTTCTTTGATTACTTATGAAATTGAAGAAATTGAAAATGCGGCTCTTAAAAACGGAGAAGACGAAGATTTGGAAGAGCAATACCATAAAATGGTAAACAGCAAGAGAATTGCAGAAAATGTGTCTGTTGCCTATGATTGTACCGGTTATACCGGAAGAAATGCAGCCGGGGATAGCATTGGCAGAGCAGTGAAAGAATTAAAACAGGCAGCATCTTATGATGAAAAAGTGCAGGAATTAACAGAGCAGCTAGAAGAAATAGATAACCTGTTAAATGATTTTAACAGAAGTCTTGTAGATTATCAGAACAGTTTGGAATTTGAACCGGGTGAGTTTGACTTGGTTGAAAGAAGATTGAATTTGTATAATTATTTAAAAGATAAGTATGGAAATACGGTAGAGGAAATCTTTGAATATAAAGAAGAAAAGGAAGCCAGACTACAGCAACTTGCTGATTATGAAAATTATATTTTAAATCTGGAAAATGAAAAACAGAAGAAATATGATCAAGTTATCGAATTATGTAAAGAGTTGTCTGATTGCCGTAAGGAAAATGCAGTGCAGTTGCAGGAGAAATTGAAAAATGCATTGCTGGACTTGAATTTTCTTTCTGTAGAATTTGAAATTCCGGTAATTGTGGATGAGCAGACTATTTCAAGTGACGGATATGATGATGTAGATTTTATAATTTCTTTAAATCCGGGGGAAACGATGAAATCCATCAGTAAGGTTGCCAGCGGAGGTGAACTTTCCAGAATTATGCTTGCCCTTAAATCTGTTATGGCAGATAAAGAGGATATCGGAACATTAATTTTTGATGAAATTGATGCAGGAATCAGTGGTAAGACAGCCTGGAAGGTATCTGAAAAAATGGCAGTTCTCGGAAAAGAACATCAGTTGATTTGTGTTACACATTTGCCTCAGATTGCAGCTATGGCAGATGCTCATTTTATGATTGAAAAGAGCGCAAAAGAGGGAAGAAGTGTTACGGAAATCTTTGAGTTACAAGAACAGCAGATTTTGGAAGAAATTGCCAGATTGCTTAGTGGCTCGGAAGTAACAGAGGCTGTAATCAGTAATGCAAAAGAGTTGAAAGATTTGGCAACAAAAACAAAACAGAATTTAAATTAAAAACAGAATAGTTTCACATACTATGAAGGATGTACGAGAGTACATCCTTTTTTTGTGGGAAAGTCTGTTTCAGGATACAGTAGGAGGATGACGGCGATGAAAATTGATAAGAGAACGAAAAAAGGAAGGACATATCAATTGTTTTTATATTTCTGCCTTTGTTTAATTGTGTTATTTTCCGGTGTTTTTTGGATCTGGGATACATGGAATAGGGTACCTTCCAACATACATGTGAGAGCCGGTGTTGAACAAGGCTTGGAATTTTATGTTCCGGCAACGGCAACGATATATAAAAATGCATCGCAAGGGAAGGTAAATGTAGATTTGAACCGGGAGATTACTTTTTATGGAGAAGCAGAGGATACTTACACTATGGAAGTAGATTTGTTTGGTTTCATTCCATTTAAAGAGACTGCAGTTAGTGTCATTCAAGGAAAAAAAGTAACACCATTAGGATATCCTGTGGGGATATATGTTCAAACGGAAGGTGTTTTAGTAATTGATACGGGAAGTTTTCAGTCTGTCAATGGTAAAAAAGTTTCGCCTGCAAAAAACATATTATTGCCCGGAGACTATATCTGTGAAGTAAATCAGCAAAAGGTGGAAAATAAAGAATCGTTAATAAATATGATTGAAGAATGTGAAGGGAAAAAAATGGTTTTGGGAGTCCGTAGGGAGGAGAACTATCAGTATGTAGAGGTACAAGCGATAGAAGATAAAACAGGAGAATATAAATTGGGAATTTGGATAAGAGATAATGCCCAAGGAATCGGAACCCTTACTTTTGCTGATGAAAGCGGGTATTTCGGGGCTTTGGGACATGGGATTAATGATACAGATACCACCAATCTTATGGAAATGAAAGAAGGTGGTTTATACAAAGCGGACATTATATCCATTACCAAAGGAAGCAAAGGAAGTCCGGGAGAACTGACAGGAGTAATTGCCTATTCCAATAAATATAAACTTGGAGAAATCTATCATAACACCGAAAAGGGTGTCTATGGATTTTTGGAGCAGCAAAAGATTGGCTTGGAAGAGACAGCGGTGCCAATCGCCTTAAAACAGGAAATTAAAAAAGGAAAAGCACAGATTTTATGTACATTGTCTACAGAACCTGAATTGTTTGAAGTGGAAATTACGTCTATTCATCAGGAAGATGAAAATATTAATCGGGGACTAGAACTGAAAGTTACAGATGAGAGATTATTAGATTTGACCGGTGGAATAGTGCAAGGGATGAGCGGCAGTCCGATTATTCAGGATGGCAAACTGGTGGGTGCGGTCACGCATGTGCTGGTGAATGATCCAACGAGAGGGTATGGGATTTTTATAGAGAATATGTTAGAGCATAATTAAGAAATAAGCAGATATTACAAAGGCAGTTATAACATTTGTGAAAGGGACTTTTTGAAATAAAATACAGAAATAAGCGTTTTTATTTCAAAAACATAATGACTTTTTGAAATAAAAGAGATATAATAAATGTAGTTATTTCAAAAAGAGGTGAAAATGTATGAATCGAGCAGGAATATATGTTGACAATTTAACAGGAGAGGCTACTTATCAATCTTTTAAACCAAATCCACTACCACCTATGCCTGAAATTGAAATGGATGAAGAGATTGTAAAACTTTTAATAGATGCCAATAAACAACTTGTAAAACTTGATACTGCATCACAGTTAATTTCTAATGCGGATTTGTTTATATCAATGTATGTTAGAAAAGAAGCATTAATTTCCTCACAAATAGAAGGCACACAGTGTACTCTTGATGATGTATTAGATCCAGAGGTGGAAGCAAACGCAAATCTTGACGTTTCAGATGTTATTAATTATGTGAAAGCAACACAGTATGCATTGAAACGTCTGGAAAGATTACCTTTGTGTTGCAGATTAATAAGAGAAATACATGAAGTATTAATGGAGAATGTTCGCGGACAGGATAAAACTCCGGGAGAATTCAGACATTCTCAGAATTGGATTGGGCCTGCCAACTGTTCATTAAAAGATGCAAGATATATTCCGCCAAATGTAGAAGATATGCAAAACGCAATGTCTGATTTGGAAAAATATATTAATGAGAATACGGATTATGATCCATTGATTAGAGTTGCATTGATTCATTATCAGTTTGAAACAATACATCCGTTTTTGGACGGCAACGGAAGAATCGGAAGACTTTTGATACTCCTTTATCTGATGGAGCAGGGATTGCTTGCTAAACCGGTCATTTATATATCGTATTTTTTGAAAAAGAACCAGATAGAATATTATGATCGAATTAGTGAAGTTAGAAGAAGTGGAAACTTTGAACAATGGATAAGATTCTTTTTGGAGGCAGTGAGTAAAGCAGCATCGGATTCTTTGGAAGCAATTCGTCAGCTTTCTACGTTGCATGATACAAATATAGAAAAACTTCCGAAAACGACTAGAAGTAAAGATAATTTAAGAGCTGTGTTTGATTATATCGAGCAGTATCCTATTATTGATATTAAGAGAACTGCTAAGGAATTAGATATTAGTTATAATACAGTAGCTACGGCTGTGAAGAAGCTTGTGGAACTTGATATTTTGCAGGAAACAACCAATGCGGCGAGAAATAGGGTGTTTGCGTATGAGGAGTATTTAGGGATATTGAGGAAGGATACGTAAGAGAGGAAGAGAACAGTGATAGATATTATACAATTAGAAAACTATAGATGTTTTGAAAAAACACAAATTAAACTTAAAGAAATAGCAGTGTTTGTTGGAAAAAATAATGCAGGAAAGTCTTCTTTGATTGAGGCATTAAGACTAGTTGCGTTGGCAATACGAAAATCAACAAAAGCAATTTATAAAGAATTACCGGGGGAGTTTGGTACAGGCTTAAAAATCAAAGGATTTAAACTTGATGTAGAAAAAATAAAAATTGATTTAAGAGGAATAGTTTATCTGTATGAAGACAAAATCGCAAAAATCACGGTGTTTTTAGATAGTGGAAATAAAATAATTATTTATTTGAATTCATCTTATGCGTATGCTTGTGTTTATGATATTGATGGCAGAAATATTACAAGTAAAAGTAAAGCGGAATTATGTGAAATTGAATCAGTTGAAATTATGCCGCAATTGGGATTAATTAAGGAAAATGAAAAGCGTCTTGCTTCTGATACAGTGGAAAGTGATAAAGACAGTTACTTGTTTTCTAGACATTTTAGAAATGAAATTTATCAATATAAAGAAGATTATTGGAAAGAGTTTGTAGACTTGTCAGAAAGAACGTGGCCTGGTCTTAAAATTAAAGAGATTATATATAATTTTGCTGAGGACGAATTTATAAAACTATTCGTTAGTGATTCACGATTTTTAGCTGAATTGGGTTTGATGGGAAGTGGCTTGCAAATGTGGTTACAAATAATGTGGTTTTTAAGCAGAACGAAAGGCTGTACTACAATTATTTTAGATGAACCGGATGTATATATGCACCCTGATTTACAGCGCAAACTAATAAGAATAATACAAAAGAGATATCCACAGACAATTATAGCAACTCACTCAGTAGAAATAATTGCGGAAGTTGAGTCTAAAAATATTATCACGATAGATAAAAGAAAACGTCAAATGTCTTATGCGACAGATATGAAAGCAGTTCAAAAAATTGTTGACAATATTGGTTCAATAAATAATTTGTCATTGACAAGAATAGGAAATGCAAGAAAATGTATTTTTGTAGAGGGGGATGATTTAAAGATATTAGCTAAATATGCAGATATATTATATCCCAAGTTGGCAGAATCAATTAATAATCTTCCGCATGTATCATTAGGCGGATTTAATAATTTACAGGAAGCATTTGGAGCTTCTAAATTGTTTTATGAGGAAACACGGGGGAGTATCTCGTGTATGTGCATTCTAGATAGGGATTATTTTCCGGCAGATTTGTTAGAAGAAAAAATGCGAATGGCGAAAAAAAACAAATTAATGTTACATATTTGGGAACGAAAAGAAATAGAAAATTATATTATTGAGCCTAAAGTACTTTTTAGGTTGTTACCCGTTCGCACAAGTGGATATGAAGAGTTCCTTAAAAATTTGGAAGATTTGGTGGATACGTTTAGTGATGATGTGTTTGACCAATATGCTGAACATATCGTGAAGTACAGAAAAATTGATCATAGCACTGCAAATAAGGAAGCTAGAGAATTTATGAAAAAAAAGTGGAAGGGACTTGATAATAAACTAGCATTGGTTAGTGGTAAAAAGTTGTTAAAAAAGATAAATCAGTGGATGAATAAAGAATATGGAGTGAAATGTACACTTAACATATTATTGACAACTTTTAGAGCAGAAGATATTTGTGCAGAAATAAGTGACATTATATCGCAATTAGTAATGGGGCTAGAGATGGATTGACAAGTACTACTAAATTCCGTGCAGTGCACAGAATTTAGTAGTGACATTTCCTTTTATGGAAAAATATCAAATTTTGCAGAAAATTGTTGCTCCCTACTTGACACGAAGGTGAGCGGCAGTCCGATTATCCAGGATGGCAAACTGGTGGGTGCCGTGACCCATGTTTTTGGTGAATGACCCGACGAGAGGATATGGATATTTATTGAAAATATGCTGGATGCGGCGGGGTAATTTGAAGACAGGGGTAAATTGCCCCTGTCATTTTACTGTTGTATGTGCTATGATGAGTTCGATAAACCTGAATTAGACATACGAGGTACAGAATAATGAAGTTTGATACCATACAATTTATTGATAAGCTTGGAAGAAAAGTATGTTTGCGAAATGCAGAAGAAGCGGATGCTGCCGCGTTAATTGATTATCTTAGGATTACAACAGCCGAAACACCATATTTGATTAGAGAGTCAGATGAAGTCACAATATCACTTGAGCAAGAAAAATGTTTCATTCAGCGAGTAAAGGATGCAGAAAGAGAATTACTACTCATAGCTGAAATAGATGGAAAACATATAGGAAACTGTTCACTTATGAACATTGCTTCGTACAAGAGATATGGTCACAGATGTGGACTCGCTATTGCACTATACCAAGAGTATTGCGGTTGCGGTATTGGTAAGGTTATGATGCAGACCGTTCTTGATGTGGCAAAAAACATCGGTTATGAGCAAGCTGAACTGGAAGTAATTTCTGACAATCAAAAAGCTATTGCATTGTATAGGAATTTGGGGTTTGAAAAATATGGCACGTTCCCCAATAATATGAAATATGCAGATGGGACATACGCAAGTGCTGACTGGATGATGAAGAAACTATAAGCCGCTCAATTCCAATTTTTCAAGCCGAATAAACATAATACATAATCAGCCATGCATTTCAAGTGCATGGCTCTTTTATACCTAAAAACTGTTGTCCCTAATGCCAATCTGTTTGATTGGTTTTCAAATAGAGTTTAGTATGACAAAATCAAAGCGGAAGAATTTCAATTTTTAAGGAGCACTATTATGACGACAAATTTATTTATCCAGGCTATAACGAAGTTTTTATTAGGTTTTGTGTTGGTAGGTTTAGTGATTTTCTTACCGGCAGGTACACTTTTGTTTTTTAATGGTTGGTATACCTTGCCAAAAGTGACTGTAATTATTGCCATGGTTGTGTTTCTAATTGCATATATTTTATATGCAGAGGTGCTAAGAGAAAACACCTACCTTAGCCGCACTATTGAAGTGCAGGATAATCAAAAAGTAATAGATACCGGACTTTATGGTATTGTCAGACATCCGATGTATAGTGCTACGTTGCTTTTGTTTTTGTCAATGCCTATTGTATTGGGTTCTATTTATTCATTTATTATTTTCCTTACATATCCATTGATAATTGCAAAGAGAATTAAAAGCGAAGAGGCATTCCTTGAAAAAGAACTTAGCGGCTATAGTGAATATAAGCAAAAAGTTAAATATCGACTGATACCGTTTATATGGTAAATCACCGACGAGTTTTCTGATAATTGTCGAAAAATAATTTCTAATTTCGTAATAGGACCGGTTGACTTTGCCACATTAACGTGCTATAATCCAAAACAACGAATCAAAAAGGAGGCAGTTTGTATGTTTAATCAGAAGTTTTACTTTTATTATTTTAAGAAGAGCTGCCCGCTTTTTGTGACAACCAAGGTATAGATATTATACTAAGGGATAAAATAACACAAGACGGACAGTTCGTTTTCATTGTGCTTTAAAGAGTAGCTATGAAAGCGAACTTTTTATTTTGAAAAAAATAGGAAAAGAGGTAATTAGTAATGCAAATGAATTTCCACAGAAAGCTTCCAATCCCGAAGGAGGTAAAAAAAGAATTTCCGTTAACAGAACGTATGGAGCAGGTAAAAAATAAGCGTGATGAAGAGATTCGCGCTGTCTTTGAAGGTAATTCCGATAAATTTATTTTAATCATCGGACCTTGCTCTGCTGATCATAGAGAACCGGTTCTTGAGTATATTTCCAGACTTCGTAAAATAGAAGAACAGGTATCAGATAAAATTATTATTATTCCAAGAATCTATACCAATAAACCAAGAACTACAGGTCAGGGATATAAGGGAATGTTGCATCAGCCGGATCCGGAAGCAAAACCGGATATGTATAAAGGAATTGTAGCTATCCGCGATTTACATTTATCAGCTTTAAGGGATTATGATTTTACTTGTGCGGATGAAATGCTGTATCCGGAAAATTATCGTTATCTTTCCGATTTATTATCTTATGTTGCTGTAGGTGCCCGTTCTGTAGAAAACCAGCAGCATAGACTTACCGCCAGTGGAATCGGGACTCCTGTAGGTATGAAGAATCCTACCGGAGGAGATCTTGGAGTTATGATGAACTCTATTTTGGCAGCTCAGTCGAGCCATACATTCATTTATCGTGGATGGGAAGTAACAAGCGAAGGAAATCCTTATGCTCATGCAATTCTTCGCGGATATGTGGATTATACGGGAAGAAGTGTTTCCAATTACCATTATGAAGAACTTTTGAGAGTTAAGGAACTTTATGAAAAATCAAACCTGACCAATGCTTCTGTAATTGTAGATACCAATCATAATAACTCAGGAAAACAATATTTGGAACAGATACGAATTGCAAAGGATATTGTGCATAGCCGCGGTCAAAATGAAGATATCAAGAGATTGGTTAAAGGACTTATGATAGAAAGTTATCTGGAGGATGGTGCCCAAGGAGCCGGAGAACATGTATATGGTAAATCTATTACAGATCCTTGCCTTGGTTGGGAGAAAACAGAGAGATTAATTTTGGATATTGCTGATAAACTTTAAAAGAAAAAATGATAATAAGGTATTTGCCAAAGGGATATAAAAATGGAAAACATGTTAGAAGAAGCAAGAAAAATTATAAATGAAGTTGACCGGGAGATGGCGGAACTCTTTGTAAAGAGAATGAGAGCAGCTGAAATGGTTTATCAGCACAAGAAAAAGTATGGATTACCGATTCTGGATCAGGCAAGAGAAAATGCTGTGATAGAAAAAAATGTAGAACTTATCAAAGACGAGGTTTTAAAAGAGTATTATATTGACTACATTAAAAATACGATGTCGGTTTCACGCGCGTACCAATATCGTCTGCAAAGTGGTCTTAGAATCGCATACAGTGGTGTGGAAGGAGCATTTGCTCATATAGCTGCAGGACGAATTTTTCCGGAAAGTAACAGGATTTCCTGTAGAGATTTTAAGGAAGCTTATGATTCTGTTGTGAATGGGGAAAACGATGCAGTGGTACTTCCTATTGAGAACAGTTATGCAGGTGAAGTAGGACAGACAATGGACCTTATCTTTTCAGGCTCTCTTTTTATCAATGGAATTTATGAACTTGAAATTCATCAGAATCTTCTTGGGGTTGAAGGTGCAACAGTTGATGATATTAAGAAAGTAATCAGTCATCCTCAGGCACTTAGTCAGTGCCATGATTATATCGAGAGAAAACAGCTGGAAACCGTGGAAGCAAACAATACTGCTTTTGCTGCCAGAAATGTGGCTGAAGCAAAGGATAAATCCATAGGTGCCATCGCAAGTGTGGAAACAGCAGAGATATATGGTCTTAAAGTTTTGGAAATGAACATAAATAAAAGTGGTGAGAATACTACACGTTTTGCTGTACTTTCAAGAGTACGGGCAAGTTCTCCTTCACTTTTCAATTCAGTCTTGATGTTTACTGTTAAGCATGAGGCAGGCTCTCTTGCGACGGCAATCAGTATTATCGGAAAATATGGTTTCAATATGACAGCTCTCAGAAGCAGACCTTTGAAAAAGCATTCTTGGCAGTATTATTTTTATATTGAAATTGATGGTTCCACAGATACTGACAAAGGTAAACAAATGTTGGATGAATTGAGTAAAGTGTGTGATGAATTGAAAGTAGTAGGAACTTTTGGTTCGCATGTTGAGATTTAATAGGTTAGAAGAAATGGCTCATGGAGTTATGGAAACAATCGGAAATGGAATAGAAACAAAATGATAGTTGATGTAAGCAAAAAAATATTAATTATAGGGCTTGGTTTGTTAGGTGGTAGTTATGCCAAAGTGTTGAAACGATTTGGATTTCATATAAGTGCTATTACCAAGGAGCAAAGTTCCATAGATTATGCACTTAAAGAAGGCTTGATAGATGAAGGATCCGTGCACCTTGATGAAAGGATAATAGGGGAAGCTGACCTTGTGATTTTTGCACTCTATCCGCACATATTTGTGGAATGGATTGAGCAGAATCAGGGACTCCTGAAAAGCGGAGCATTAATTACTGATGTTACAGGTGTAAAGGGAAGTATTGTATATAAGATACAGGATATGCTTCGTGAAGATGTGGAATTTATTGCGGCTCACCCAATGGCAGGACGCGAAGTTTCCGGTGTGGAAAACAGCACTGACAAAATGTTTGTAGGAGCCAATTACATCGTAACACCAACAGAAAAAAATACTCCTGAGGCTATCAGAACATGTATGGAACTGGGAAGACTTCTGGGATTTTCCAATGTTACCACATTGTCGCCGGAAGAACATGATGAAATGATAGGTTTTCTGTCACAGTTGACCCATTGCATTGCGGTTACATTGATGACCTGTAATGACAAAGAAAACATGGAAAAATTTACCGGAGATTCATTTCGGGACCTTACCCGTATCGCCCGTATTAATGATCTTATGTGGAGCGAGTTGTTTGTGGCTAACAAAGGAGCTTTATTGGAGCAGATGGATATGTTCATAAATAAATTCAATGAGTTAAAGTTGATGCTTGAAAACGAGGACATTGAAGGGATGCGGAAGATGATGCGTCATTCTACAGAAAGAAGAGCTTTGTTTGATAAAAAATAAGTATTATAAGAATATAGATATGATAAAAAATGGCAGAGACGTTTGTCCCTGCCATTTTATGATGTTAAAAATTTATGTGTTTATGTAATTAATATAAGATTTCCGCAAACACAGTCTCGGCCATTTTCTTGTAGCCTTCCTTACTGGGATGCAGATGGTCACCGCTATCATAGATAGGGAGAAAAGCACTTGGATTATCAGGATCGCAGAGAGCTTTGTCAAAATCAATGCATCCATCTACCAAATCCGTAGTACGCATCCAGTCATTAAATTCATTTCTTATTTTTTCCCTGAAGTCAGCATAAGTTCTCCAACCTTCTATAGGAAGAAGAGTTCCCAAATAGATTTTGTATCCGTAGGAACGGGCTTTTGAAATATAGTATTTCATACCATCGATTAATTCTTCCAGAGTCGGCATATCGCTCATCGGGCGGAAAGGATTGATTTCCACACCTACAGGATGAATAATATCGTTGATTCCTTGTTGAATAATGACGGTATCAGCACCATCGGTAGGCACTTCATGTTCGAAACGGTTAGTACCTTTCAAACCGTAAGATTCATAAGTGATATTGTTGTATTCCCGTAAAATTCGGGAACCGCTTGTAGCACGTCGGATAACAGATGTATGGTTATAACCTTCTTCACGACAACGTAAGGAAAGATAGTTCGGCCAGTCCTGGGCTGTAATCGAGTCACCATAACAGACAATACAACGGTTATTGCTTTCTGTAAGAACAGAAACATTACTTAAAAAGTAGAAATTATTTGTATTGCGGGAGATATTAATAGGAATATCTTTTTCGGTTGTCATGTCACCGATAGCATAAATACCGGTAGATAAAGGACCACTGGCATAAACCATGGAACGCATCTGGGTATAACTTTCCAAATAGAAGCTTACAAAAAAGATACTTTTGGCAGTTACATGGCATATGATTTCATCGGAAACCATTCTCTCTCCTGCAGGGATGGTAACAGCCGGTTCTCCGTGAAAAGAAACTGTTACAAATTCATTGTTGATGAGTAAGGTTGTTTTATTAATAGTAATGGCTTCGGTTCCGCAGTAATTATCAAAGGTAATGCGGAGAGATTCTCCGGAAAAATGAGAATAAATGGGGTAACGTAGTGTAATATTTTTGCTGTAGCCTTCTGGTCTGTTTTCTGCGATGGAAACCGCATTTCCCCATATGGAAGTCCAGTGAGTATTGTTTGGAGTCATAAGTTGTTCCTCGTGATAAATTTGATTTACATATGACGGGTTAGGATAAAAAATATATGCTCACTCGTATATGCATAGCATTGAATATAAAATATAATATTGTTAAAAAACATCATACCACAAATATGGATGGAAGAACTACTTTTTATGTTAATTTAAAAATAATTAAAATAGCATTTTGTTGTTAAGCTATGGTAAAATACTATGGTTAAATTTAAAATCGGACGAAAATGTGTTAAAATAATTTAGAATTTTATGAAGTGAAACGAAAATAAAAACATAGATTAAGAAATAACAGAAAGGAAAACTTCCATAAAGCAGGAAGTAAGAAAGAAAGCAAATGATTCAGGTACAAAACTTATCTTATGAATTCCCTACCAAGGAATTATATAAAAATATATCTTTTACATTGGAAGAAGGACAGCACTGTGCTTTTATCGGAAGTAACGGAACCGGAAAGACCACATTGGTGGATATGATTATTGATCCTGAAAAGTATTTGTATGACGGAAAAATTATCAAAAGTGATGAATGCAGAATCGGATATGTAAATCAGTTTTCCAAATCTGAGAAAGAGCAGGAGAAAACAGTATTTGAATATTTAAGTGAAAGGTTTATTGAGAATCAGGAAGAAACTGCCCGAGTATGTGATGAAATGGCTACGGCAGAAGATTTGGATAGTGTGTTTGAACGATATCAGAAGTTGTTGGATTTATTTCAGGCCATGGACGGGGATAATTACGAGAGTAATATCAAGAAACAGTTACATCTTATTGGAATGGAAGACCATGAAAATATAGAAATATCCAAACTTAGTGGTGGTGAATATAAACTTCTCCAGGTTGTAAAGGAGATGTTGTTACAGCCAAATCTTTTGGTTATGGATGAGCCGGATGTATTTTTGGATTTTGAAAATATCAATAATTTATGTCGGTTAATCAATAACTATCAGGGAACTATGCTAGTAATTACCCATAACCGATATCTGTTAAATCATTGTTTTAATAAGATATTGCATTTGGAAAATACTGATATTCAGGAATTTGACGGTAATTATACGGAGTACAATTTTGCCCTGTTGCAGAAAAAAATAGAATTACAAGAATTGGCGGCAGCAGATCAGGAAGAAATTGAAAGAACAGAAAAAATGGTAGAGCATATGCGGAAAGAAGCAACCAGAAAAGACATTGCTTCTTTGGGAAGAGCATTAAATGCCAAAGTAACTCATTTGGAGAGACTTCGCGCCAGAGCTATCAAGTTACCTTTTGTGGACATCCGATTACCTAAGATTACATTGCCTGAGATAGAAGACAAGCCTGAAACGGAAGAAGTGCTTTCTATTTCCGGTTACGAAGTAGCCTTCAATGAAACATTATTGGAAAATGTAGATTTGGAATTAAAGGCAGGAGAAAAAATTGCTATTGTAGGAGCCAACGGAACCGGAAAGACCACTCTGTTAAGAGATATTTATAAAAATGAATCTTCTAGTATTCGAATCGGAGAGGATGTAGAAATCGGATTTTTATCCCAGCTTCATGGGGAAATGTTAAACGAAGAAAATACTGTATATGAAGAAATGGAAGAGTTGGGATTCGAAAGAAAAGCCGATATTCAGGAATATTTGAAAGAATATTGCTTTGAAAATGAAACTCTGACACAAAAGATAGGACAGTTATCCGGTGGAGAGCAGAATTTATTACAGTTAGCGAAGATTGCTTTAAGTAATGCTGATTTATTATTGCTGGATGAACCGACCAGTCATCTGGACACCTATTCCCAGATTGCCTTGGAAAAAGCCTTGGCAGACTATAAAGGTGCAGTGTTGATGGTAGCTCATGATTTCTATCATATTGTAAATGTGGCAGATTATGTAATGTTTGTAGAAGATAAGACACTTCGTAAAATGCGAATCCGTTCCTTTAGAAAAATGATTTATGATAAACATTTTAATAAGGACTACCTGGAACTTGAGCAGAAGAAAAAAGAGTTGGAAACGAGAATTGCATCTTGCTTAAGGGATAAGAATACGGAGACTGCAAAGGAACTTTGTGAAAAGTTGGAAGAAGTAATTATAAAAATGGAAAAGTGTAAATAGGCAGTTGAAGTTTTACAGAAAATATAAAAAAGAACAAAGGCAGAGAGGAAATGGAAGAAACTAAAACACAAGTCTATGGTACTTTTGGACCTTCATGTAAGTCAAGAGAAGTCTTGAAGGAAATGATAAAAGCCGGTATGACCGGCATGCGTCTGAATTTGTCTCATACGACTTTGGAAAAAAGCAAAGAGTATATTGAGAATTATAGGTTGGCAGCAAAACAGCAAAAGGTGATTCCACAGATTTTGATTGATATGCAGGGTCCGGAACTTCGTGTCGGAGATATGGATGAAATAACTTTAAACCAAGGAGAAGAAATCTGTTTTGTCAGTGTTGAAAAGGTAGTTCATGCAGAGGACGGTATAAGCAATGAGGATGAAAAACTTCCTATAGAGAAAGAAGTTCCTCTACCTCCGGCAGTAATGCAGGTTATCAATTCCGGAATGGAAGTTTTGTTGGATGACGGAAAAATCCGTGTTCGGATTCAGGGAGTAACCAAAAAGTATGCCAAGGCAGAAGTTCTTATAGGGGGAATTTTAAAACCTCATAAGAGTGTTAAAATTGTGGACGTAAATGTAGAGATGCCGATACTTACAGAGCATGACCTTCATAATATTCGTATGGCTAAGGAATATGGGGTAACGGCATTAATGCAACCTTTTGTTTTCTCAGGAGAGGATTTGAAAAAGGTACGCAAAATATTGTGGGAAGAAAGTGCAGAACATATTCAGATTTTTGCTAAAATAGAAAACCGTATCGGAGTGGATAATCTGGATAATATTTTGCCGGAAGCGGATTTGATTGTGATTGCCAGAGGTGATTTGGGTAATGACATGCCTCTTTGGGAACTTCCGGTGATACAGAAAAAAATAGAAAACAGTTGCAAAAAATACGGAAAACCTTACATGGTAGTAACTCAAATGTTGTCAAGTATGGAACAAAATCCGGTACCAACCAGAGCAGAAGTATCTGATATTTTTCATGCTGTTTATCATGGGGCTAAAGCAGTTATGGTAACGGGAGAGACAGCGGTAGGAAAATATCCGGCAGAAGTAATACGGTATTTGGCCAATACCGCAAAAGAAGCACTGGATTTTAAATACGGTAAAGTATAATTTCAGAAATATGTGTCGAAGTTTATTTTATATAAGAAAGTATATAAAATTTTAAGAATGATAAACTAATATCCATATTGACAACGTAGAAATATTGTGGGATTATACTAGATGAATGAAATACCCGTGGGGGAGTAGCAAGCGTAGAAATACGGAGTAAGTCAACATCATGATTGTCATACAATCTGGCTTGCTTTAAAGTGCCAGACTCATGTATATCGTATGTTATACAAGAGTCAACATATAAAAAATCAGACTCAAGTATAACCGAGGTTGTACTTGGGTTTTTTGTTTATATTTTGAAACAGAAATGGCAATGAAAACTCTTTACGTTAAACGATAGGTAAAGAAAATGTAACAGGAGGGAAAACATGAGATTTTATTGCGAAGAAAAAGAAGCAGTTATGCAGGCAGTGAATTCTTCTGAAAATGGTTTAAGTTCTGCCGAAGCAGCAAAACGTCTGGAAGAAAATGGTAAGAACCGTTTGGAAGCGGCAAAAGGAAAATCCTTGGTTCAAAGATTCCTAGAACAGTTATCAGACCCAATGATTATTATTCTTCTTGCGGCAGCAGCTATCAGTGGAGTGCTTGCAGTCATTGAAAATGATAGTTTTGCAGATGTAATTATTATTCTAGCTGTAGTAATTATTAATGCCGTACTTGGTGTATATCAGGAAAGCAAAGCGGAAAAGGCGATTGAAGCATTACAGGAAATGTCTGCAGCCACATCTAAAGTATTACGTGACGGAAAAGTTCAGGTAGTACACAGTGAAGATTTGGTTGTAGGTGACGTTGTATTGTTGGAAGCGGGAGATGCAGTTCCTGCTGATGCACGTATTATAGAAAATGCCAGCTTAAAGATAGAGGAAGCTGCATTAACAGGAGAATCGGTTCCTGTTACCAAATTTATTGATATCATTAACTTAAAGGAAGGGGAAAAAGATGTTCCTTTAGGAGACCGTAAAAATATGATGTACATGGGTAGTACAGTTGTTTACGGCAGAGGCCAGGCTGTAATTACAGCCACCGGTATGGATACTGAAATGGGTAAAATCGCAGATGCTTTAACACAGGCACAGGAAGGTCAGACACCATTACAGATTAAATTAAGCCAGTTATCCGGTATTTTAACCAAATTAGTATTAGTAATCTGTGTTCTGGTATTTGCTGTTCAGTTAATCAGAGCAGGCGGATTGGACTTTGAACTTGTATTAAATTCTTTTATGGTTGCGGTATCCTTAGCAGTTGCAGCGATTCCGGAAGGTTTGGCGGCAGTAGTAACCGTAGTATTATCTATTGGTGTTACGAACATGTCTAAGAGAAATGCGATTATCCGTAAACTTACAGCAGTTGAAACCTTAGGTTGTGCCCAGATTATCTGTTCCGATAAAACAGGTACATTAACACAGAATAAAATGACAGTAGTGGATTCTTTCTGTGGTGATGAAATACATCTTGCAACAGCAATGGCACTTTGCTGTGATGCACAGATAGATGAAGAAGGTAATGTAACCGGAGAACCTACGGAAGCAGCATTAGTAGTATGGGCGGATAAGTTAGGTCTTAAGAAAAAAGACTTACAGGTGAAAATGGCACGTGTGGCAGAAGCTCCTTTCGATTCCGGAAGAAAAATGATGTCTACTGTCCACAAAATAGAAAAAGGATTTATTCAGTTTACAAAAGGTGCTCCTGACGTAATCATCAAACAATGTGATTTCTATCTTGAAGATGGAAAAATGGTTCCGATGACAAAAGAATATGAAGAAAAGATTCTTACAGCGAATAAAGATATGGCGGACAAAGCACTTCGTGTTCTTGCTTGTGCAGAAAGACTTTGGGATGTACAACCTACAGATTTCGAACCGGAAGATTTGGAACAGAAGCTCTGTTTCACAGGTCTTTGCGGTATGATTGACCCGGTGAGACCGGAAGTAAAAGATGCTATTGTAGAGTGTAAGAGTGCAGGTATCCGTGCAATTATGATTACCGGAGACCATGTGGATACAGCATGTGCGATTGCAAAAGAATTAGGTATTTTAAAAGAAGGTACTTATGCTTTAACAGGTGCTAAATTAAATGAAATGAGTGATGAAGAATTCGAAAAAGAATTCAGGAACATCAGTGTATATGCCCGTGTACAGCCGGAACACAAAACCCGTATCGTAAATGCATGGAGAAATGCAGGTTTCGTTACTGCTATGACAGGTGACGGTGTAAACGATGCCCCATCCATTAAATCTGCAGATATCGGTGTAGGTATGGGTATTACAGGTACAGACGTAACTAAGAATGTTGCAGATATGGTACTTACGGATGATAACTTTGCTACTATTGTTGGTGCGGTAGAAGAAGGACGTAGAATTTACGATAATATTCGTAAAGCAATCCAGTTCTTGCTTGGTTCTAACATGAGTGAGGTATTAAGTATCTTTGCGGCTACTTTACTTGGATTTACCATTTTGAAACCGGTACACTTGTTATGGATTAACTTAGTAACAGACTGTTTCCCAGCGCTTGCGCTTGGAATGGAAAAAGCTGAGCCGGATATTATGCAGCGTAAGCCACGTGATGCTAAAGCAGGTATTTTTGCAGACGGTATGGGCTTTGACATAGCATATCAGGGACTTTTGGTTACTGTTTTAGTTATGACTTCCTACTTTATCGGACATTATATGGAATCTGGTGTATGGGAAATTGCAAATAGTCAGGATGGTATGACAATGGCGTTCTTAACAATGTCCATGGCAGAAATCTTCCACAGTTTCAACATGCGTTCCCAGAGAGGAAGCATTTTCAAATTGGGTTCTAACAATAAAGTATTGATTATTGCTGGTATTGCAACAGTCATTTTAACAACTTTAGTATGTGAAATCCCATTCCTTGCTAATGCATTTGAATTTACAAGTGTAAGCTTTGCGGAATATATTATTGCCATTGCACTTGGTTTACTTGTAATTCCTGTAGTTGAAATTGTAAAATTCTTCCAGAGAAAAGCAAATAAATAATTTATACAGATAGAAAATGCCTCGGTCATCAGACCGGGGCATTTTTTCCTAATTCCCAAAAAGCAACTGCACTGGCAGCAGCAACATTAAGAGAATCAACACCATGAGACATAGGTATTCTTACGGTATAGTCGCAATCAGCAATGGTAGTGGCGGCAAGTCCATCACCTTCGGTTCCCAGGATAACGGCTAATTTTTCCTCTTTTTGTAAAGCGGGATCACCAATAGAGACAGAATTGTCGGTCAGAGCCATTGCTACAGTTTTAAATCCCAGTTCATGTAATTGACGGATTCCATCTTTTTCCCACGCGGGAGGTTTTGTATTGGTTTGTTTATATTTTAGATTTTCCGGTGATTTTTTAGGAATATCCGGACAAATATAAGTCCAGGGGATCTGGAATACGGTACCCATGCTGACACGGCTTGCCCTACGGTATAAAGGATTACTGCAACCTGCAGTTAATAGAACAGCATCCATATTTAAGGCAGCGGCAGAGCGGAAAATAGCACCTACATTAGTAGGATTTACCACATTTTCTAAGACTGCAATACGTCTGGCATTTTGGCAGATTTCTTCTACGGAAGGAAGTGCCGGGCGTTTCATGGCACAAAGCATTCCCCTGGTTAACTGAAAGCCTGTAAGTTGTGACAGGATTTCATATGGTGCGGTATAGATAGGAATATTTTCTAACGTAGGAGATAAATGTTTTTCTAATTCTTTTGTTTCTATCAAGATTGAAAGTGGTTCGCATCCTGCATTTAAAGCACGTTCAATAACATTAGGGCTTTCCGCAATGAAGATGCCTTTTTCCGGTTCGTGGCGGCAAAGCAAGTCATTTTCGGAAAGACGGGCATAGACATCCAGTTCAGTGGATGAAAAATCGGTTATATGAATTATGTTTGGCATAAAAATCTCCCTATAAAGTCAAGTATAATAGTGTTGATTTACTAAAATAAGCACATTTATAATAGCATACTTCCGGATTTTTGTTTAGAAAAAGTTAGATACATAAGTAGCATATACCACCTGACTTAATAAAGAAAATATGTTATAATGAATTTTGCAATCAAAATAGAACGGATATTAGAGAAAAGAGAGGATATCGTATGCGTAAAGTTAAATGGGGTGTATTAGGGACAGCCGGAATAGCAAAGGGACAGACAATTCCGGGAATGAAAGAAGCTAAGAATTGTGAATTGTATGCTATCGCAGGAAGAAGTTTGGAGAAAGCAACAGCATTTCAAACAGAATTTGGATTTAAAAAAGCATATGGAAGTTACGAAGAATTGTTGAAGGACGAAGAAGTTGAAGCTGTATATATTCCGTTGCCAAACACAATGCATTATGAATGGACAGTAAAAGCATTGGAGGCAAAGAAACATGTTCTTTGTGAAAAACCATTGGCTCCATCGGAAGAGATTGTAAGAAAAATGATAGAAACAGCGGAGAAAAACGGTGTTCTTTTAATGGAAGCATTTGCTTATCTTCACAGTCCGTTTACAAAAGCTATAAAGCAGGAAATTGATAATAAAACTATTGGTGATGTAGTTTATATGGAAAGTACCTTTGTTACATCTGATTATGATATCAGCAATATCCGTATGAGAAGAGAAACTTTAGGTGGTTGTCTGTATGATTTGGGATGCTATAATACCACACAGATTTTGTGGATGTTGGAGGAAGAGCCGGAGAAGATTCAGGCAATGAGTGACTTCTCAGAAGAAAAAATAGATGTATATACAACTGCAATTATGAATTTTAAAAGCGGAAAAAGAGCTGTTATGAATTGCGGAATGGTACTGGATACAGAGACTCCGGAAAGATTTGACCGAATTGACAATTTCCGTATTCATGGTACAAAAGGTTCCATTCGTTCAGAAGTGCAATTTAATCAATGTGGAGAATTAAGTTATGTACTTTCCGTTGGCGGAAAAGAAGAAGTGAAAGTAGTAGATACTCCGCAAAACTATTGTTTGGAAGTAGAACAGTTTGGAAGATGTATTATGGATGGGGAAAAACTTCATGTTTCCCATGAATTTACATTGAAAAATGCAAGACTTATGGATCAGATTTTAAAGACTATTCAATATTAGAGAATATAAAATATGCAGAACATAAAAACCGGCTGTGAACTATGGTGACAGCCGGTTTTAAACTGCGGTATTATATTGTTTTTGTCAGTCGTAACAGTTCCATTAATTATGCTGCTTATGAACGATTTTCCTTTGACAGTAACATAATGGCAAAATACAGTGGAATACAGTAAGCCAGATTATAAGCATATCTGAATTCAATGGCTACGGGAGTAGCAATCAGTAAGGTTCCGATGACAGCAATATTTGGAATCCAGACGGTAATCAAATCCAAAAAATTCATCTTAGCTTTCAGGTTAAAATTAAGATTTTTTCCAATCGTTAAACCAAGGAACAGCAAAAGTCCCCAGAATAAAGAACCCATACTCCATAAGGCGCCGTAAAGCGGGACCATATCTTGAAGTTTTATCAGAATCTCCCGAAGCTTAACAATTAGTTTTCCGCCAATTAAGTATTCGCGATATAAACCGGTTTCGTTATCGATAATACTGTCAACTTCGGCTACGGAATAAATAGCGGAAGGAGAATAATAACCTCTTGTTTGGGCAATGTAAGCATCCAGATAAGTATCAGGATATTTTAACCCCAATTCTATCCATAATTTCAGATATTCACTTTTATGAGAAGTTAAATAATTAGGATTGTAGGTACGAACAAGTTCCTTCATATTGTCGGAAATGTATTCTGTATACAATTCAGGAACATGCTCTGTTTTAATGATTTTACGAATCAGCTCATTTTGTTCAGGGGTCAATTCCTGACCGGTAGCGATAACACGTCCCACCTGCTGAAGAGGAATGGAGATGGATTCGATAAAATCCGGTTGTTCTACTTCATAGTGATTCATAACCGGTCCTTTGACTACAAGGACAAAAGCTAATAATAAAAAATGCAACGGATATAAGAGTTTCCATTGTTTGCGGAACGCAATCAGTAGGAATGGGAAAGTTAAAATAAACGCATACCATCCATTTGAGCGATATACACACATGAAAAATCCGGATATAAAATAGAGTATGGTCGAAGGTAATGTTTTCTTCGAGATTCCTTCTTTTAATAAATAGAAGAGTGACGTACAGAATAGCAGCAAAGTACCGCCAAACATAACATCTTTCCAGATACAGATTGCCATCACATTATGGTAAGGTAAAAACGCATAGACAGCGATTATACCACACAACAGAGGAAGTGATTTGGTGTATTTGGAAATTACCCATATCAAATAAGAGGATGCAAAAGCCATAAAACATATTTGGAAAATAGTAAAAAATACAAAAGCATCGTTTGTATTAGAAGTAAATAAATTACCAACATGATAGAACAAGGAAATTGTCATAGTATGCATCCAAGGATGATGATTGCTGAAAGAGGACATTTCTATAACTTGCTTAAATTGGTTAATGCTGTCAGGGGTCATAATTCCCGGATAAGAATATAACAACCATGGAATTCTACATAACACAATTACCACAAAGCTAATCAGCGGAAGTTTAGAAATTAATTTTTGACTTTTGTAGCTGTCCTTTAGTTCAAAACGGGAAAATTTACACATCAGATAGAGAATACCTTTGCGAAGAAGTAAGAATAATCCCAAAGCTACTGCAAGTAGAATAACTAATTGAAATAATTTGTTGTTTAGATCAGATACTAATGCTTTATGGGTATCTGAAAGATAAAAGACTGTAAGAATAACAGCAAGTATATCTGAAATAATACATTGTATTTTAATATCTTCTTGTTTTTGAAGGAAAATTTCTTTTTCTAAAGCAGAGAAAAACACCAGGCTTAATAGAAAGAAGAGAAAAGCAATAATATTCATGGAATGAAGATTCGCAATTCTCATAATTGCCCAGGTGGAAAAAAAGCTTTCCATACATAATATAAATTTTGAAAATTTTTGTTTGTATGATGTAATATTTTTTAATTTCATATGGGATATCCTTTTATCAATAAGTTCTAAATAATAAATTATAGATTTTCATATCTTGGTAAAGATACTTTCAGATATTCTACTTCTAATGCAGGAAGTACTTTTTCGAAGACATCTGAAGTTTTCATCTTGATGCTGGATGTGTTGATACATGGATGACAACCAAAATATTCATCAAGGAATACTTCCTCGTCTATCAGTAATTTAACCTTTTTTTCTTTGTCATACATTAGCCCAAGAATGGTAACAGAACCGGGAGTCAGGTTTAAAATTTCCTGCATATCATCTTCGTTTGCAAAAGATAATCGGGAACTTCCAATTTGCTGAGAAAGATCCTTTGTTTTAAAGGGTTTGTCTCCGGGCATCAAGAGAAGGTAAAAGTTTGTTTTTTGACGGTTACAAAGAAAAAGGTTTTTGCAGGTTTTACCTCCGAGAACTTTATCGATTTCTTCACACACTTCCATGGTGAAAGCGGCTTCATGGTCAATACGATCATATTCTATACCCAAAGAATCCAAAAAATCATAAGTATCAATTTCTTTTTGTAGTCTGTTTGTATTATCTATAGGTCTTCCCTTAACTAATTCCATCTGTTTGTCTCCATAAAAATATATATTATATCCAAATTTTAATTCTGTTTTACTATATACCTGTTTAAGCTTTTTTTCAAGGTTACCCGATGGTTTGTTAGGTTAGACAACAAAAAAAGAGCCATTGCATAAGCAACAGCTCTTGATTTTTAAGATAATTTTGTTGAATTCTTTTATGCGAACATAGACATAATTCTTGCAACAATGATACCGCCGCCGGTACCGATTACATAACCCATCAAAGCCATAAGAACACCTACAGGAACCAAAGCACCGCTGTAAGCACCTGCTAAAATAGGAGCAGAAGCGGAACCGCCGATGTTAGCAAGAGAAGCCACACCGCAAGTGAACATGTCTAATTTGAAAATCTTAGCAAAGATAACAAGGATGATTCCGTGGATTGCAAGAATCATGAAGCCTGCTAAGATCCAAAGAGGAGCATCGGTTAATTCTAAGAAGCTTGCACGGGAAGCAAGTAATGCAACTACGGAGTAGAGCATAACATTGGATAATTCTGTTGTTCCGGCCATTTTTCCAACCGGAGTAACAGCACCGATAAGTCCGGCTAAAGTTACGAACAATACAGTCCATGTGGATTTGTCAAGGAAGGACATTGCACCGCTTGCAGCAGCACCGAAGTTCTGAGCCAATGCAGATACTACTAAAGACATACCTAATAATAAGATAATGTTTACAAATGTGATAGGTCCTTCGTTAGCTTTTGCATCCTCTTCCAGACGTTTAGAAACTTCATCTAAAGCAGAAGTATCAGCTTTTACCCATTTGTTGAATTTTGGTGCAAGGTTAATTGCCCAAAGTAAGAACATTACCCAGATAGAATAGTCGATAGAGTCAACAACTAATGCATAAGCCATATCAGCTTCTCCGATATCAAAAGCTGCCTGAACAGCAATCATGTTACCGGAACCACCCATCCAGCTTCCGCAGAGAGCACCGAGTGCTTTCCATGCATCAGCGCCTAACTGAGTGTGAAGTAAAGCATAAGTACCGATAAAACCAATACCGATGGATACAGAAGCTGCGAAGAATCCACCTAACATCTTAGGGCCTAATTTCAGGATTTTACGGATGTCGCAACGAAGGAGCATCAGGAAAATCATGGCAAAAAGGATATTATTCTTTAATGCGGAATAAGCAGGTTTGGTTTCTGCCAAATCCCAAACTCCCAATGTACAGAAAATCATAGTTAACAGGTACAATAAAACAATTGGTGGTACAAAATCAAAGAATTTAGACTTTGTGTATTTCTGTAACCACACCAGAATTGCAGCTAAAAAGATGAGAACTGCAATGTAAGTAAATCCGTTTGTGATCATATAAGATCTCCTTTCAGTTTCGTAAATATTTGCATCAATACTCTTTGCATTCTTGCGTGATATTGTTTACAATGATACAATAATAACAAAAATCGGAATACTAAGCAAGAAAACTTTGTTGTTTTTTAAAAAATGGAGGTAAATATGAGAATTACAGATGTAAAATTAGGAATGATTTCCGTGCCGCTCAGGGTGCCTTTTAAAACAGCACTCAGAACCGTGAACAGTGTAGAAGACGTGGTAGTGGAAATACATACAGATAGCGGAGCGGTAGGATATGGAGAAGCACCACCTACAGGTGTTATTACCGGAGATACTACAGGTGCAATTATCGGTGCTATCAGAGATCATATTGCCAAAACCATTGTTGGCAGAGACGTGGATGATTTTGAAAACCTGATGATGGATGTACAGAAATGTGTTTTGAAAAATACCAGTGCGAAAGCGGCTGTGGATATGGCACTCTGGGATCTTTACGGACAGCTTTATAAGGTGCCTGTTTATAAGATGATGGGGGGAGCCAGAAAAACAATTACTACAGATATTACCATCAGTGTAAATGATCCTGATACTATGGCTCAGGATGCTATTTATGCTATTAATAAAGGTTATGATTGCCTGAAGGTAAAAGTTGGAAAAGAATCTGAAAAAGATATTGAACGTTTATCTGCAATCCGTCAGGTAGTTCCAAAAGAAACTTTAATCCGTATTGACGCAAATCAGGGATGGACACCAAAAGAAGCAGTACGCATCTTAAACGGAATGCAGGAAAAGGGGCTGGATATCGAATTTGTAGAACAGCCGGTTAAAGGTCACGACTTTGAAGGATTAAAATATGTAACAGAACGTTCTTATGTACCTGTTCTGGCGGATGAAAGTGTATTCTCTCCGGAAGATGCATTGAAAATCATGCAGATGAGAGCTGCAGATATGGTTAATATTAAGTTAATGAAATGTGGCGGTCTTTACAACGGTCTTAAGATTGCATCTGCAGCAGAAGTGTATGGTGTGGAATGTATGATTGGATGTATGCTGGAAGCTAAAATCAGTGTAAATGCAGCAGTACATCTTGCATGTGCAAAACAGATTATTACAAAAATTGACTTGGACGGACCGGTTCTTTGCAGTGAAGATCCGATTATTGGTGGTGCCGTATTTAATGAAAAAGATATTACGGTTTCTGATGAACCGGGACTTGGTATCAAAGGAATTGAAGCAGGCAAAATCAGATATTTATAAAATAATATATAATATGTAAACAGAAACAGAGATAAAAAAAGGATGATGTATAGTGTTATTTTGCATTATACATCATTTGCATGTAAGAGAAATAATATGAATAATACAATTCAGGAATTGATGGATAGAAAATCCGTAAGGGTTTTTACAGGAAAAGCTATTTCAAAAGAAGATAAAGAGTTGATTTTGACAGTAGCAACCCAGGCACCTACAGCAGGTAATCAGCAATTATATACTATCATTGATGTTACAGATCAGAAGTTAAAAGACAGATTAGCAGTTACCTGTGATAACCAGCCGTTTATTGCACAAGCAGATATGGTATTAGTTTTTGTGGCAGATTGTCAGAAATGGTACGAAGGATTTAAGGATAACGGAGCACAACCAAGAAATCCGGGAGTAGGAGATTTGATGCTGGCGGTGACAGATACAGCCATTGCAGCTCAAAATGCGGTAGTAGCAGCAGAAAGTCTTGGCATTGGCAGCTGTTATATTGGGGATATTATGGAAAATGCGGAAATACACAAAGAAATTTTTAAATTACCGGAATATACTTTCCCTGCAGTTATGTTAGTATTTGGCTATCCAACCCAGCAACAGAAGGAAAGAGAAAAGCCGAAGCGTGTGGAATTATCTTATGTAGTACATGAGAATTTTTATAGGACCATGGATGCAGAGGATCGTAGGGAAATGTGGGAAGATAAGGCAACTGCCATATCTTATGAGGAATGGATGAAGAGATTCTGCGAAAGAAAATATAATTCTGATTTTTCTAAAGAAATGTCCCGTTCTGTGGAAGTGTATTTAAAAGGTTTTCTTAGGAATTAATATGTGATATACTATATTGTTGAAGTAAATAAAAAACAACAGAAGGGAGAACCTTATGTTAAAGAATAAAACAGTTCTTTTAGGAATTACGGGAAGTATTGCGGCCTATAAGATTGCTAACTTGGCAAGTGCATTAAAGAAATTACATGCAGATGTGCATGTGTTAATGACACAAAACGCAACTAACTTTATCAATCCTATTACCTTTGAATCGTTAACAGGTAATAAATGTCTTGTAGATACCTTTGACCGTAATTTCCAGTTTCAGGTAGAGCATGTTTCCATTGCGAAAAAAGCAGATGTGGTAATGCTTGCACCGGCCAGTGCCAATGTGATTGGAAAAATTGCTCATGGTATTGCGGATGATATGCTTACTACCACAGTTATGGCATGTAAATGTCCGGTTTACATTTCACCGGCTATGAATACAAATATGTATGAAAATCCGATTTTGCAGGATAATTTGAAAATATTAGAAAAATACGGATATCATATTATTATACCTGCCAGCGGATATTTGGCATGTGGCGATACCGGAGCAGGAAAAATGCCGGAACCGGAAGCTTTGTTACAGTATATAGTGCAGGAGATTGCTTTTGAAAAAGATTTGAAAGGCAAAAAGATTCTGATTACAGCAGGACCGACTCAGGAAAAAATTGATCCGGTAAGATTCATTACCAACCATTCTTCCGGGAAAATGGGTTATGCTTTGGCAAAAAGAGCGGCTATGCGTGGAGCAGAAGTTACCTTGGTAAGCGGTCAAGTTTCCATAGCACCGCCGCCATTTGTAAAAGTAGTGTCTATTGTTTCTGCAAAGGATATGTTTGATGCCGTTACAGCCGTCAGTGACCAACAGGATATTATTATTAAGGCGGCAGCAGTAGCCGATTACAGACCTTCCTTTGTCAGTGATGAAAAAATGAAGAAAAAAGATGACCAGATGTCCATTGAGTTGGAACGGACAGATGATATTTTAAAATATCTGGGAGAACATAAAAGAGAAGGGCAGTTTTTGTGCGGATTTTCCATGGAAACCCAGAATATGATTAGTAATTCCAGAGCAAAATTGGAAAAGAAGAATCTGGACATGATTGCTGCCAATAACTTGAAAGTTGAAGGGGCAGGATTTAAGACAGATACCAATGTTTTAACTCTGATTACACAGAATGAGGAAGTGTCACTCGATATGATGAGCAAAGAGGATGCAGCCGGAGTCATTCTGGACAAAATAAAGGAAATGATGTCATAAGATATCAAAAAATGTGTTGTATCCCTAAAGGGAGCGATAACAAGGAGGATATGAAAAATGAATAAAGAAAAAAGAGACACTCGTTGGACGGTAACAGTAGCATTGATGATGGCTATTGTGATTTTACTGGCGAATACACCGTTGGGAATGATTCAGTTGCCGATAGTAAAGGCAACAACTGTACATATTCCTGTTATTATTGGGGCAATCGTACTTGGTCCCTTTGCAGGAGGAATATTAGGAGCAACCTTTGGTGTGTGTTCTTTGATTAGTAACACTATGGCACCTACATTATTATCATTCGCTTTTTCTCCATTTTTGAGCACCACAGGTCTGGTGGGAGTGTTAAAAGCAATTTGGGTTTCAGTAGGATGTAGAATGGCTATGGGAATTGCTGCAGGTTGGCTTTGGATTTTATTAAAGAAAATGAAAGTAAATCAGAATGTGGCATTATTAGTTACCGGATTTTTAGGCTCTATGTTTAATACTATTTTTGTAATGGGTAGTATTTATGTTCTTTTTGCAAGTCAATATGCTCAGGCAAAAGAAGTGGCTGTTACGGCAGTGTTCGGTTTGATTATGGGAACAGTGGTAGCTTCGGGGATTCCGGAAGCAATAGCGGCAGCAATCTTAGTCATTGCCTTAGGTAAAATTCTGATTAAGATTTATGTTTCTTCTGCGAAGAATACAGGAAAATAAAGTAAAGGAATTTGGTGGATAAAAAGCATGATTTTAGCGATTGATATAGGAAATACCAATATTGTAATCGGATGTATTGATAAAAAGAAAACCTATTTTATCGAAAGACTTTCTACTGTAAGAACAAAAACAGAGTTGGAATATGCCATCGATATCAAAACAGTACTTGATATTTATGAAATAGATTATGATGCGATTGAAGGAGGAATTATTTCTTCCGTAGTACCGCAGATTACTAATATTGCAAAGCTGGCAGCAGAAAAGATTATTAAAAAGAATGTCATGGTCTTGGGACCGGGAATCAAAACCGGATTAAATATTTTGATGGACCAGCCGGCTTCTCTGGGAGCTGATTTGGTGGCGGATGCAGTGGCAGGAATTGCGGAATATCCGGTGCCGCTTATTGTAATTGATATGGGAACCGCAACAACCGTTTCCGTAATTGATGAGAAGAAAAATTATATTGGCGGAATGATTTTGCCGGGTATGAGGGTGGCATTAGATGCACTTACTTCCAGAGCTTCCCAGTTAAGCGGAATCAGTTTGGATGTTCCTAAACGTGTGATTGGAAAAAATACCATTGATTGTATGAAAAGTGGTGTACTTTACAGTAATGCAGGGGCACTGGATGGTATTATTGAACGCATGGAAGAAGAATTGGGACAGAAAACTACGGTAGTTGCTACCGGTGGTCTGGCAAAAAAAGTAGTTCCGTTATGTAAAAAAGATATTATCTTGGATGAAGATTTATTATTAAAAGGTTTGTTGGTTATTTATCAAAAAAACAAGTAGGATAAATAATTGAAGTAATAAAACAATTTAAATGAGGGAAAGGACAAAATAAAAATGAACACTTATTTGAGCGATGTAAACAGTGGTTTTTTCTATCTGTTAGTAGCTGCCGTGTTGGTGTTTGTAACTTTGATGTGTGTAATTTTTTTAGTGAAAAGTTATAAAGCCGGAATTGAAATCGGGATGGATAAACAGGTATTGAAGAAAACTATTATTTCCAGTGCAACCTTTACATTATTACCATCTATCAGTATTTTACTGGGAGTAATTGCATTAAGCGGTACTTTGGGAGTACCATTTTCCTGGTTGCGCTTATCTGTAATCGGAGCATTACAGTATGAATTGAACGTTGCGGAAATTGCAGCTCAGAGTTTAGGTCTTCCGGGACTTAGATTAGATTTATTAAGTACAGAACACTTTGTAACTATTGCATTGGTTATGACATTTGGTATTTTAGGCGGTGTGTTCTGTTGTATTTTCTTCCTGAAAAAATATTTAGGGAAAATGCAGGCAAAACCAAAGAAAGCAGCGGACGAAAATACAGAAAGCAAACCTGGATTCGGAGCTTATGCCACTACAGCCATGTTCGTTGGGCTTTGTGCATCTTACATAGGTTCTTATATCGGGAAAGTATTTGCACCAAACGATGGTGATTTGATGCCGCTAATTGTAGCTGCTATTGCAGGACTTTGCATGGCGGTATTTGAATACTTTACCCAGAAAAAAGGTATGAAGGTTTTGGATAATTTCAGCTTAGCTGCAAGTATGTTAATTGCTATGGCGGCTGCAGTTTTGATTCAGTTAGTAATGTAGAGGTGTCAAACTATAAATAGTCAAGAGGTTTTTGATAAAAATATTAAGCTATAAAAAGGGTAACTTTAATAGACCATCTGAATGCACCGTATTTCAGATGGGACAGATAAATATATGTAGGGTAGGCATTAGCGAAGTTT
>JAFXGP010000084.1 GCA_017521195.1 Lachnospiraceae bacterium | reverse complement strand
TCCGGGGATTCCAAAGGAAATAAAGCCCCGTGTTTTTGACATGTTTTATACAGGAGAGAACAAGATTGCAGACAGCCGTCGAAGCCTGGGACTTGGTCTTGCCCTTTGCAAGTCCATAATCAATGCACACGGTGGAGAGATAACATTGACTGACAATCAATCACAGGGCTGTAATTTTACATTTACGTTACCATTGGAAGAGGTGAGAATTGATGAATAAACTTCAAATATTGGTGGTAGAAGATGATAAATCCGTCAGAAATTTAATGTCTACCATTTTAAAAGCACATGACTATAAATATATAGTGGCAGAAAACGGAGAAGAAGCCATTCTTCAGGCATCCACTTATAATCCGGACATTGCATTGCTTGATTTGGGACTTCCAGATATGGATGGGGTTGAGGTAATTAAAAAAATCAGATCATGGTCAAACATGCCGATAATTGTTATAAGTGCAAGAAGTGAGGATGCGGACAAGATAGAGGCACTTGACAATGGAGCAGACGATTATCTGACAAAGCCCTTTTCTGTGGAGGAGCTTCTTGCAAGACTTCGTGTGACAGCCAGAAGGCTTGCCATGATGCAGGCAAATAATACGAATGAATCCGTATTTAGAAATGGTAAATTAAGGGTGGATTATGCAGCCGGAAGTGCCTATCTGGATGAGGAAGAACTACATCTGACACCTATTGAGTATAAATTGCTATGCCTGTTGTCACAAAATGTAGGAAAAGTGCTGACACATACCTTTATCACACAGAAAATCTGGGGCAGGAGCTGGGATGATGATGTGGCATCCTTAAGAGTGTTTATGTCAACACTCAGAAAGAAGCTAGAAATAGGTACGGAGTCACCGCAGTATATCCAGACGCATATAGGAATAGGTTATCGTATGCTGAAGGTCGAGTAACACAACTGATATGAAGAAAGTATTAAGCCAAATATAAAGTTTTAATTATTGATGAAATAGGATATCTTCCTACAAGCCTTGAAGGAGCCAATCTGTTTTTCAGCTTATTGCCGGAAGATATGAAAAATATGCAACCATCTTTACTACAAATAAAAACTTTGGTGAATGGCACAATGTCATTAAGATAGAAAGTGGGAAGTATTTTCGGAAGTAAATTTGAAAAGAAAGCCCAGTTTGCCGGAGGAATTATTCTTGTTTGTCTGGGAATGAAGATTTTATTTGAACATTTGGGATTTTTATAAAGTATTGCTGCAGAGTGTCAGGTTACACAGAACTTCCGGTATGCCAATAGAATACCTTGTTTTCAACATTGATTAATGTTATAATTTAGCTGATTTAAAATTTTATTTAAACGATTAGTCAATAATTTGGATGAAGAAGATTCTTCATGAAACAATCTTGGATGATATGGTTGGGTGTTATGAAAAACAAAGTAGAAAAATCAGAATTTGTAATGTTAAAAAAAATAATGCTGTGGGCACTTTGTATTATCTGCCTTTCCGTAGCTGGTAATGTATATGCAGCAGAAAGAAGAACCGTACGAGTGGCTTTTTTTCCGATGGATGGATATCATATCGTAAATGAAGATGGTTCCCTGGGAGGTATGGATGTAGAATACATGAATGTGATTTCCAACTATACTGCATGGAATATTGAATATATAGAGTGTGAAAGCTGGTCGGATGCATTAGAAAAATTGTCGAATAAAGAGGTTGATTTGGTAGGATCGGCACAATATTCTGCAGAACGGGCAGAGATTTACAACTATGCAGATCTTTCCAGCGGATATACCTTTGGTGTGATTGCTGCCAATCTGGATACAGATACGGCTTATGAAGATTTTTATGCCATGAAGGATTTTTGTTTTGGTATGGTAAAAGATTATGTCAGAAGGGCTGAGTTTCTGGAATACCTTTATCATAATGGGATTGAGCAGCCAAGAATCATAGAATATGAAACTACCGCAGATATGCATGCAGCTTTGGATGCGTGCGAGATTGACGCATTTGTACATACTTTTACAGAGGTAAAAGAAGGGCAGAGACTGCTGGGGCGCTTTGCACCGAGACCATTTTATTACATTACATATCAAGGGAACGATGAATTACTTCGTGAACTGAATACGGCAATCGTAGATGTTAAAATGAACTGGCCTGAATTAGAAACTGAGCTGATGAATCGGTTTTTTTATGATAAGTTTGATAAGGCAATTCTTCTTACCACAGAGGAAAAGCAGTTCTTAGAAGAAAAGAAAACAATTAGTATAGGTTATCTGGATAATAATTATCCGTTTTCTTATGTGGAAGAAGATGAATTTAAAGGACTTACCAGAGAAATATTGGAAAATGGATTAAGCATCACTGGGTTGGAAACAGAATATGTTTTATTTGAAAACAGACAAGAAGCTAGAATTGCACTAGAGAATGGAACAATTGATATTTTAGCTTATTCCACGGAACAAGAGGATGTTCTGAGAGAGCATAATTTGAAATCTATTTGTGATTATGCACAGGTACCATTGGTATTGGTCAAGGACAAAAGGGAAAAAAACGATAATATACAGACTTTGGCAACGGTAAGTTTTTTAAAGGAAAAAGCAGACAGGGTATCTGCGGCAGAAGGGGTACAAATTATTAGTTTTGAAAATCAACAGGATTGTATTGATGCATTGCATAATCGGGAAGTAGATGCTGTGCTTTGTAACGGATATTTCGTTGAGAATCTGATGCGTACAGATCTGCAATATGATGATTTACAAATTGAAAGTATTCTGAATATAGATTATTCGATTTCAATGGCCATAAGTAATCAGCAGACACAGCTTTCAGGGATTTTGGAAAAAACGATTTCCACGATAGATTCCAAGATGATTAATGAATATATGTTAAAAGAAATCACCTATCCATTAGTTACAATTGTGGATTTTATCAAAGACAACAGTGTTGTGATTATTGGCATTCTGATGGTTATTATGCTGATTATCATTTTTGTTGTTTTGCAAAAACTTGCAGATAACAAAAAGATTCAAAAATTAATGTATAAAGATACCAATATGGATATCTGGAATTTGAATTACTTTACTTATTGGGGAGAACATAAATTACTTCCAGAAAAGAAAAATAAATATGCGATTGTATACCTTAATTTTTTAAACTTCCGCCGATACAATATTATTTATGGATGGAGTGTAGGAGAGCAGCTGCTGAATGTTTTTGTCAGGGAGCTTCGTAGCCTTGTAAATGAAGACAAGGAAATCTGCGCTAGAAGCCAGGGGGATCGCTTTGTACTTTTACTAAATTACAGTGAAGAGACCGTATTTTATGACCGTCTTAAGGAAATGAAGAATACGATGGAACAGCGCCTGAATCAGATAAACAGGGACAATTTAAATCTTCAGTTGGGTGTTTATCTGATTCCGGATAAGGAAATTGATATCAGACGTGGAATCAATTGTGCAAATCAGGCATTGGAATTTGCGGACAGCAATGTGGGAAGTAATATCAAGATATATGATGAATCTTTGCAAGAATTGCTAAAGATAAAACATGACCGTGAAAAACTTCTGGAAAGTGTAGATATTAATAAGGATTTTGTGGCATTTTATCAGCCCAAGGTTGATGTGCGTAATGGCAAAATTGTAGGAGCAGAGGCTTTGGTACGTTTTAAGGATCCAAGCGATGGCGGAAAAATCAAAGCACCATACTTCTTTGTACCATATTATGAACAAACTGGCAGAATTACAGAGATAGACATGTTTGTTTGCGAAACGGTTTGTAAGCTGCTTCGCAAAAGAATGGATGCGGGACTTCCGGTAGTGACAGTATCTTGTAATTTTTCGCGTATGCATTTTGTTAAGCCGGGGTTTGCAGATAAATTTGAAGCCATATTGGAAAAGTATAATGTTTCCAAAGAATTAATCGAAGTTGAAGTAACAGAAACGCTTCTTATGGAGGAAATGGATCAGCAAAGAGTAAAAGAATCCTTTGATGAATTAAAAAATCGGGAAATTCATCTTTCGATTGATGATTTTGGAGCCGGTTATTCCTCCTTGGGAATTTTTGAACAGATTCCGGCATCCGTCGTAAAAATGGACCGTTCGTTTTTCTTAAATAAAGATAATCCGGAGCGTCAGGTGAAGATTATGCGAGGAATAGTTACACTTTCGGAAGAATTGGATGCACAGATTGTCTGTGAAGGTGTGGAAACTCAGAAGGATGTAAATCTTATGAAAGAAATCGGAGCCTTTGTGGCACAGGGATACTTTTATTCAAAACCAATTCCGGAAGAGGATTTTGAAACGTTATTGAATGAAGGGTATATATAAAGTGAGTGGCTGCACATAAGTTAGCAGGAACTGACAAAAAAGGAAATCAGATATTGGATTTAATTATTTATTAGGATATTGGTATGTGCCAATTTATAGAATAAATATGAAAAGAATAAAAATACAGGCTTGAACAAATTTGTGCTTTATGTAAGTGCTGATTTTCAAACCTGTATTTTTTAATATAGAACAGGTTTGTATGATGCAACTTAATCCGCCAAAGGTTAATAGAGCAAGTGGCAGGAAAACAGGGAGAGATAGAGAATTATTTTTGTTTGAAATTAAGGAAAGCTGCTGTAATCCGCCGCCAATTTCTATAAGGGAGCTAAAAATCGCGGAAAGAAATGGTGAATAATAGGAGTTAATCATCGTTTGTGAAAGGAAAAATTCCAACATTTTCGGAAAAATTAACAAACAGTTGAAAAAAACCATACAACCTCCAAGTAAAGTGATTTGTTCTATGGATGAGAAAAGTGACTGTTGAAAATATGAGAGATAGTTTGGTGAAATAAGGTTTTCTTTAGAAGCAGAGCAGGCGGATAGGAGAGGGAAAGTTTTTCTAATTAGGGGAGAAAAGTATCTTAAATAGAATCCATAACCTAAAGGAACCAGGTACATCAATACAAGAATCCGCCAAGCCTTTTGATAATCAAACAACGGAATTACATATCCAAACATATATAAAGGTCCGATATTATTGCAAAAAGCTAATAAAAATTCCCCTTCTTTAAGTGTAATTTGTTCCTTTTCCAGCATGTCTGCAACAATCTTTGCCCCCATTGGAAATCCGCATAAAAAACCCATAAAAATAGCATATAGCATGTGAGAAGGAAGTCTGAAAAATATGCCCAGAATAGGTTGCAACCATTGTCCTATTTTATATGAAAGACCACTTCTAACCATAAAACCGGACAGAACCATAAAGGGAAAAAGAGAAGGAATCATATTGCGGTACCAGATTAGTAGTCCGTTGGAAGCAAGTGCAATACATTCTTTGGAGTACAGAAAAAGTAAAACAAGGAAACTACAACAAAAAAGAGTAAAAATGAGTTGAATTAATCTTTTTTTCATAAAATGAAATCCCCATAAAGATACAAAATGTTGTATACTATACGTTATGGTAAAATCGGTATGAATATGTTAAAATAAATTTTTAATATATTAAAATTTTTAATAACCAATAGAAAAAACGGATATTTAAAAGACATAATTAAATGAGGATAATAAAAAGTGATTCGTTTAGATAAATTTTTGTGTGAAATGGAAATTGGTACCAGAAGTCAGGTAAAAGATATAGTTAAAAAAGGCATGGTTTCGGTTGACGGAGAAGTTGTCAAAAAGGCAGATTATAAATTTGATGAGACTGCTGCCAAAGTATGTGTAAATGGGAAAGAGCTTTCTTATCAGAAGTTTTACTATTATATGTTAAACAAACCCCAAGGTGTGGTAAGTGCAACCATAGATAATCATGACAAAACAGTGTTGGATTTGTTAAAAGATGCCCCGGGAAAAGATTTGTTTCCGGTAGGACGTTTGGACAAAGATACGGAAGGATTGCTTTTGATTACCAATGACGGAGAATTAAGTCATAATCTCTTATCTCCTAAAAAGCATGTGGATAAAACATATTTGGTGGAGACAAAGGTTGCTGTGACAGAAGAAATGATTCATAAACTTGAACAGGGTGTGGATATCGGAGAAGAACAATTAACCTTACCTGCAAAAGCAGAAAGAATAGAAGATAAAAAAATAGAACTAACGATCACCGAAGGTAAATTCCATCAGGTAAAAAGAATGTTAAAAGCTGTAAATAATGAAGTGATTTATTTAAAGCGATTATCTATGGGAAGTTTAAAGTTGGATGATACATTGGCTTTGGGAGAGTATCGATGCCTGACAGACAATGAAGTTTTGGAATTAAAAGGAAAATAGAAAAATTTAATAGATTATAAAATAGGGAAAAACATGTTAAAGAACAAAAAAGCAGTTATTTTTGATTTAGACGGAACATTGGTAGATTCCATGTGGATGTGGAAAGCTATTGATATTGAATATTTAGGGAAATTTGGTATCCCTTTACCACCAACATTACAAAAAGATATTGAAGGAATGAGTTTTTCGGAAACAGCAGTTTATTTTAAAGAAACTTTTCAGATTCCGGACTCTTTAGACAAGATTAAAGCAGACTGGAATCAGATGGCATATGACAAATATACGAAAGAAGTGCCTTTGAAAAATGGTGTAGGGGAATTTCTGGAACGATGCAAAGAAAACGGAATTAAACTTGGTATTGCAACCAGCAATTCCAGGGAACTCGTAGATGCAACCTTAGAGGCTTTAAAAATCAGAGAGTATTTTGATTGTGTTATGACTGCCTGTGAGGTAACCAAGGGAAAACCTGCTCCGGATATTTATCTGGCGGTGGCAGAGAATATAGGAGTTAATCCGAAAGATTGTCTTGTTTTTGAAGATATTGAAATGGGAATTCTTGCAGGTAAAAGTGCAGGGATGGAGGTCTGTGCCGTAGAAGATGATTTTTCTATGAATCAGATAGATAAGAAGAAAGAGTTAGCAGATTACTATATTAAGGATTATTTTGATATAAAATTTTAGTTAATTGTTTAACAGAAAATGGAGAACAGTATGAACCAGGGATTTTTACCAATCTGTCGGAAAGATATGGATGACAGGGGAATTACACAATTTGATTTTGTGTATATTATCGGGGATGCTTATGTGGACCATCCTTCTTTCGGACATGCTATTATCAGCCGTATGTTGGAATCAAGAGGATATTCCGTAGGAATTATTTCACAGCCGGATTGGAAAGATGAAAATAGTATTGCTGTCTATGGGGAACCAAGATTGGCATTTTTAATTAGTGCGGGAAATATGGATTCTATGGTAAACCACTATTTTGTATCCAAGAAACACCGTCCGACCGATGCCTATACTCCGGGAGGAGAGATTAATAAACGTCCGGACAGAGCAACTGCAGTGTATGGTAATCTTATCCGTAGAACATATAAAAATACTCCGATTATTATTGGCGGTATTGAAGCCAGCCTTCGAAGAATGGCGCACTATGATTATTGGTCAGATTCTTTTAAACGTTCTATTTTATTGGATTCCCAAGCAGATTTGTTACTTTATGGTATGGGCGAACGGTCTATCATTGAGGTGGCAGATGCTTTAAACAGCGGAATTGCGGTAAATGATATTACTTTCATTAAGGGCACGGTATATAAAACAAAGTCTACCGATGGTTTTTATGATGAAATTACTTTACCGGATTACGAAACAATGAAAGAAAATAAACGTGCATATGCAGAAAGTTTCCGTATCCAGTATGAAAATACAGATCCGTTTACAGGGAAAGTAATGGTAGAAGAATATCCAAACGGAATTTATGTGGTTCAGAATCCACCTCAGGAACCATTGACCCGGGAAGAGATGGATGAAGTTTATGCATTACCATATATGAGAACATATCATCCTTCTTATGAAGAAAAAGGTGGGGTTCCTGCTATCAGTGAAATTAAGTTCTCATTAACAAGCAACCGTGGTTGCTTTGGAGGCTGTAACTTCTGTGCGTTGACTTTCCATCAGGGAAGAACTATTCAGACAAGAAGTCACGAATCTATTATTGAAGAGGCGAAACAGGTAATTGCAGAGAAAGATTTTAAAGGATACATCCATGATGTGGGAGGGCCAACCGCTAATTTCAGACAACCATCTTGTGAAAAACAGATGAAGTTTGGTGTGTGTAAGAATAAACAGTGTTTATTCCCGACGGCATGTAAAAATATGAAAGTAGATCATTCGGATTATGTATCTTTACTTCGTAAACTTCGCGCACTTCCCGGAGTAAAAAAAGTATTTATCCGTAGCGGTATCCGTTTTGATTATCTGATAGAAGATAAGGATGATACTTTCTTTAAAGAACTGGTACAGTATCATATTAGTGGGCAGTTGAAAGTTGCTCCGGAACATATTTCTGATGCGGTTCTTAAGAGAATGGGAAAACCTGAGAACAAAGTTTACGAGAAATTTCAGAAAAAATATAAACAGTTAAATGAAAAATTAGGATTGAAACAGTTTTTGGTGCCTTACTTAATGTCTTCGCATCCCGGTTCAACCTTAAAAGAAGCGGTAGAACTTGCAGAATACTTGCGGGATTTAGGCTATATGCCGGAACAGGTACAGGATTTTTATCCTACACCATCTACTATGTCCACAGTGATGTATTATACAGAATTGGATCCAAGAGATATGAAACCGGTGTATGTGTGTAAGAATCCACATGAAAAAGCTATGCAACGTGCACTGATTCAGTATCGCAATCCCAAGAATTATGATTTGGTTAAGGAAGCATTATTGAAAGCAGGCAGAGAAGATTTAATCGGATTTGATAAGAAATGTCTCATTCGTCCGAGAAATATGCAGGGGAATGGGAATAATGCATATTCCGGAAATGTATCTAAGGGTAAAAATGGTGTAAAAGACAATTCTGCAAAAGGAAAAAGTACAAAGAATAATTCAAATAAAAAGAGTGCAACTGCATCAAAAGAAAAGCAGGGAAATAAACCAAAGAAAACAATCCGAAATGTTCATAAAAGAAAACAAAAATAGTGAACGGATTAAGCAACAAAACCCACATCTGAAGATAGATGCAGTAAAAAGAGGAAATGAACTGTGAAAATAGTTATAGTAACCGGAGCATCTTCCGGTATCGGAGCTGAATTTGTCCGACAGTTGGATCAAAGTTTTTCCAGAATAGATGAAATCTGGATGATAGCCCGAAATGTAAAAAAGATGGAAGAAATCGCATCTTCTTTGAAGAATAAAACCAGAATTATAGGTCTGGATTTGGAAAAGAATGAGCAGAGAACAGAATTACAGAGCCTGATTGAAAAGGAAAATCCCAATATTTGCATGTTGGTTAACTGTGCAGGATTTGGACTTATGGGGGATTTTGAGCAGCTTAGCATGGAAGAACAGTTGAATATGGTGGAATTGAACTGTAAAGCATTGACAGCAGTTACGTATATGGCAATTCCGTATATGACCAGAAACGGTAGAATTATTCAACTGGCCAGTGCGGCCGCCTTTGTGCCACAAGCACATTTTGCGGTATATGCAGCATCTAAATCTTATGTATTATCTTTTTCAAGAGCATTACAGGAAGAACTGTTGCCAAAAGAAATCTATATAACCGCAGTCTGTCCCGGACCTGTAAATACACCTTTTTTTGACAGAGCAGAAACCAATGGACAGACATTGGCACTTAAGAAAAATTTCAGTGTGTCACCGGAATGGGTGGTAAAAGATGCTTTGCTTGCATCTAAAAAGAGAAAAACAGTTACGGTGTGCAGTGTACCTATGAAACTTTTCAGAGTTTTATGCAAAGTGATTCCGCATAGTTGGATTTTGGAGATTGTGGAAAATTTTGATAGGGGATAATAGTAGTTTTAAAATAAATATCAGAAAATTAAAAGTGAAAATATAGTTTAAGGTAATAAGGAAAGGACTATATAGAGAATGAAAAACAAGTATACTAAAGGCGATTATCTATATTTGCAAAATAAAAAGAAAATTGAAATTATAAAAACTATTGTGTTTTTTGGAATTTCAGCCGCATTGTATTTGGCAGGTTACATAACTACCGGAAGTAATAAAAACTATTTGACTATTGTTGCAGTATTAGGATGTCTTCCGGCAAGTAAAAGTGCAGTTTCAATGATTATGAACTTGAAAATCAAAGGATGTTCTGAAAAAGCATATAAGACCATATCATCAGTAGTACAAGAAAATGTAGGAGCTTATAATCTTTATTTTACTTCTTATGATAAAAATTATGATATGGCTCATGTATACACAAGAGGAATGACTGTAATTGGTTTTACGGAGAACTGCAAAGTTATGGAGAATGATTTTGAAGAACATATTAAAACCGTACTGAACAAAGATGCCATTAAGGGTGTTAATGTGAAATTGTATAAAGACTTGGATAAATATGTGGCAAGAATTCAGCAGATGCAGAATCTGGAAAATGAAAAGAGCAGAGAAAAAGACATTATGAAAACTTTGTATGCAGTTTCTCTTTAAGAAGTATTAATAAATTTTCAGGAGTGAAATCTGAGAAAGAACTGACGAAAACGGAGAATTTGAATGCAGGAATTTAAAATTGGTGCCAATGAGGCAGGACAGCGGTTTGATAAATTTTTACATAAATATTTGAAGGAAGCAGGAACCGGCTTTCTTTATAAAATGTTGCGTAAAAAGAATATTACATTGAATAAGAAAAAGGCTGACGGAAAAGAAATTCTGTCAGTAGGTGATGAAGTACAGTTCTTTTTTTCTGATGAAACTTTTTTGAAAATTCGGGGTAATGTAGCTTTACAAAATCCGGCAGGTAAAAGAAACCAAAATCTTATTGCAAAGAATATTTCCGGTAGCGATAAAACAAATAAAAATATGTTTATTCAATACGAAACAGCCTATGAAAGATTAAAAGGAATAGAAGTAGTATACGAAAACGAACATATTTTGTTATTAAATAAGCCGGCAGGAATTTTATCACAAAAATCGGAACCCTCAGATTTGTCTGTGAATGAGTGGTTGATTGGGTATTTGCTTAGACATAAAAAAATATCCAAAGAACAGTTAGATACATTTAAACCATCTATCTGTAATCGTCTGGATAGGAATACCAGTGGACTTATAATATGCGGCAAGTCCTTGATGGGAAGCCGTCAGATGAATCTTTTGATAAAAGAAAGAAAAATTCGTAAGTATTACCGTACATTTGTAAAGGGAAAAGTGGAAAAAGGTACTTATATAAAAGGTTTTTTAAAAAAGGATGAGAAACTTAATAAAGTATTTTTAAAGGAAAGTGTTGATAATGAAAAGGATTATATGCCTATTGAAACAGCATATGAACCAATTATATATAAGAATGGATGCACTTATCTGGAAGTAGAACTGATTACAGGAAAGACTCATCAGATCAGGGCACATTTAGCCTCTGTTGGTCATCCTTTGTTAGGAGATGAAAAATACGGAGATAAAACCTGGAACCGAAGCTTTAGAGAAATAAAACTTCCTAAATGGCAGTTACTTCATTCTTATCGGATAGAATTTCCTGAAATGGATGGTGATTTTGAAGAACTTTCTAATAAGAAATTTGTGGCGAAAGAACCTTCCTTTTATGAATTGTTGAAATAAATAATATGTTTTGAATTATTGCTTTATATTATGAAGCAGATAGAAAAGAGGATGTTACATGGCAACATGGAATTCCAGAGGACTTAGAGGTTCTACCCTGGAAGATTTAATTAACAGAACTAATGAGAAATATTTGGAAAATGGATTGGCGTTGATTCAGAAGATTCCTACACCGATTACGCCAATTAATATTGATAAAGAAAACAGACAAATTACCCTGGCATATTTTGACCAGAAGAGTACCGTTGACTATATAGGTGCAGTACAGGGAATTCCGGTTTGTTTTGATGCTAAAGAATGTGCAGTAGATACATTTTCACTTCAAAATATCCATGAACATCAGGTGGAGTTTATGGTGAATTTTGAAAAACAGGGTGGAATTGCATTTTTGATTATTTATTATTCCCATAAAGATTTATTCTACTATTTGAATTTGGAACAGTTACTTGTGTTTTGGAAAAGAGCAAAAGAGGGTGGACGGAAAAGTTTCCGTTTTGAGGAGCTGGATCCTAAATTTGAAATGCCTAAGAAACATGGCATATTAGTTCCTTATTTGGATATGTTAAATCTGGATTTGGAACAAAGAGAAGAGTAAAGGGAAGTATTTGACAAGTAGAAATTTTTTTAGTATACTATCAAAAGATTTAGTTTGCTAACACACTACCATGCTAAAGTGGTAAAGAAAATGGTTATAGCAGAGCAGGTTTTATAATTCTAATTAAGAAGAAAAGAAGGTATCCTATATGAATACAGAATTAATCCATACACCGGAAGGTGTAAGAGATATCTATGGAAAAGAATATGCGAATAAGTTAACGATACAAAATATATTACATAAACAGATTCATTTATATGGATATCAGGACATTCAGACACCAACATTTGAGTATTTTGATGTGTTTGGAAAGGAAATAGGAACAACTCCGGCAAAAGATTTGTTTAAATTTTTTGATTCTGACGGAAATATTTTGTGTTTACGACCGGACTTTACACCATCTATGGCCAGATGTGCAGCGAAGTATTTTGTAGATGAAGATTTGCCGCTAAGATTGTCTTATGTGGGAAATACATTTTCCAATACCAGTTTGTTACAGGGAAAATTGAAGGAAACTACCCAGATGGGGGCAGAACTTATGGGGGATGCTTCTGTAGAAGCCGATGGTGAGATTATTGCCATGTTAATCGATGCTCTGCAGCAGACCGGTTTGAAGCAGTTTCGGGTCAATGTAGGAGAAATTGATTATTTTAAAGGGATTTGTGAAGATTTAACCTTGAACGAAGAGCAGGAAAGTGTGATTCGTAATTATATTTCCAATAAAAATTTCTTTGCGGTAAAAGAGTATTTACAGTCTGAAAAAGTAGCAGAAGATAAAATTAAAGTTATTATGGCTATTGAAGATTTATTTGGTTCTGTAGATATGTTGGAAGAAGCAGGAAAATTATCCAACCACCCGTTAGTGCAGGGGGCTATCGAGAGATTAAAAAGCTTATATGAAGTCTTATGTGCATATAACGTGGAAAAGTATGTTTCCTTTGACTTAGGGATGTTAAGCAGTTATCAGTATTATACAGGGATTATATTTAAGGTATATACTATCGGAATCGGTGATGTAGTGGTGAAAGGTGGGAGATATGATAAATTACTTCCTTATTTTGGTAAAAATTCACCGGCAATAGGTTTTGTGATTGTTATTGATGATTTGATGCAGGCATTAAAACGTCAGAAGATAGAGATTCCTTTAAAAGATAAGAATTTATTGATTGTTTATGATGGATTAGGATTTGAAGAAGCGTTGAAAGAAGCTAAAACACATCGTGATAAAGGTGTCAATGTACAGCTTATGAGATTTGATACAGCAAAATCCACCGCAGATTATGAGGCTTATGCCAAGAATCACGGAATAAACCAAGTAGTTTATTTGATGAAATAATTACATAAGCGTGGAAGAATAATGAAATGAATGGTTAGGAGATGTGCCATGAGTGAAGAACGTTATCTTACCTTTGCCTTAGGGAAAGGAAGATTGGCTAATAAAACCTTGGAATTGTTAGAAAAAATTGGAATTACCTGTGAAGAAATAAAAGACAAGAATTCCAGAAAACTTGTTTTTGTAAATGAAGAATTAAAATTAAAATTCTTTTTGGCAAAGGGGCCGGATGTACCTACATATGTGGAATATGGTGCAGCCGATATTGGTGTTGTAGGAAAAGATACCTTATTGGAAGAAGGAAAGCAGGTATACGAGGTATTAGATTTGGGATTTGGCAAATGCCGTATGTGTGTTTGTGGACCGGAGAAAAGCAAAGAATTATTGCAACACCATGAAATGATTCGAGTATGTAGTAAATATCCTAATATTGCAAAAGATTACTTTTATAATAAGAAACATCAGACGGTAGATATTATTAAGCTGAATGGTTCCGTGGAATTAGGACCGATTGTGGAATTGGGTGATGTGATAGTGGATATCGTGGAAACCGGTTCTACTTTAAGAGAAAACGGACTGGATGTTTTGGAAGAAATATGTCCGTTATCAGCGAGAATGATTGTAAATCAGGTGAGTATGCAGATGCATGCAGACAGAATTAAGCCTTTGATAGCACAGTTAAAGAAAGAATTGGAAAAGGAACAGAATTAAATGCGTACTTTGAAATTAACAGAAGAAACAAGAAACAATCTTTTGGAAGAATTGTTAAAAAGAAGTCCGAATCAATATGGACAATACGAAGCAATCGTAAATGAAATTATTCAGGCAGTTCGTGAAAAAAGAGACGAAGCCATATTTGAATATACTAATAAGTTTGATAAATGGGATTGTAACAGTGAAAATTTAAGAGTTTCCGAAGAAGAAATTGAAGAAGCTTATGCACTGATTGATGATGAGTTTGTTGCCTGCATGAAAAAAAGTGCAGAAAATATTACTGCATTCCATACAAAACAGCTTCATAACAGTTGGTTTGATCCAAAACCGGACGGAACAATTCTGGGAATGAAAGTTTTACCTATTGAAAAAGCAGGGGTGTATGTACCGGGAGGAAAAGCGGCGTATCCATCCAGTGTATTGATGAATGTATTACCGGCTAAAGTGGCAGGCGTTAAAAAAATTGTAATGACCACACCGGCAGGGGCGGACGGAAAAGTGAATCCGGGGACTTTAGTTGCTGCAGATATTGCAGGAGTAGATGAGATTTACAAAGTAGGCGGTGCTCAGGCTATTGCGGCACTGGCATTTGGTACAGAGACTATTCCAAAAGTAGATAAGATTACGGGACCGGGGAATATTTTCGTGGCATTGGCTAAAAAAGCATGTTTTGGTTATGTGAGTATAGATTCTATTGCAGGTCCGAGTGAAATTTTGGTAATTGCAGATGAAACTGCAAATCCAAGATATGTAGCAGCTGACTTATTATCCCAAGCAGAACATGATGAGCTTGCAAGTGCTATTTTAGTAACTACCAGCGAAGAATTGGCTGAGAAAGTATCGGAACAGGTAGATATTTTTGTGGAAGAGTTATCCAGAACAGAAATTATGAGAAAGTCCTTGGAGAATTACGGATATATTTTGTTAGTGGATACTATGGAAGAGGCTATAGAAACAGCCAATGCCATTGCATCCGAACATCTGGAAATTCTTACAAAAGATCCGTTTTCGGTTATGACTAAGATTCAGAATGCAGGTGCTATTTTCTTGGGTGAATATTCTTCCGAACCGCTGGGAGATTATTTTGCAGGTCCTAATCATGTATTACCGACCAATGGAACTGCAAGATTCTTTTCACCATTGAATGTGGATGATTTTATGAAGAAAACCAGCATTATTTCTTATTCCAGAGAGGCTTTGGAAAAAGTGCATAAAGATATAGAGTTATTTGCAGAGAGAGAAGGGCTTACGGCTCATGCAAATTCCATTAAGGTTAGATTTGAATAGAAAGGTTACGTTATGGCAAGAGAGACAAAAGTGGTTAGAAAAACAAAAGAAACAGATATTCAATTAAGCCTGAATATTGACGGAACCGGTAAAAGTGAGATTTCTACAGGCGTTGGTTTCTTTGATCATATGTTGGAAGGATTTTCCAAACATGGTTTTTTTGATTTAGATGTAAAAGTAGAAGGTGACCTGCAGGTAGATGCACATCATACAGTGGAAGACACAGGCATTGTTCTGGGACAGGCTATTGCAGAAGCTATTGGAGATAAAAAGGGTATCAAAAGATATGGCAGTTTTATTCTTCCTATGGATGATGCGCTGGTTCTTTGTGCTGTTGACTTGTGCGGTCGGCCATATTTTCAGTTTGATTTGGAATTTCCGACAGAAAAAATCGGTGAATTTGATACAGAGTTAGTACGTGAATTTTTCTATGCGATTTCTTACAAATGCGGAATGAATCTTCATATGAAGATGTTGTCCGGAGTGAATTCACATCATATAGCGGAAGCTGCGTTTAAGGCATTTGCTAAGGCCTTAGATCAGGCAACAAGCATAGATGAGAGAATTGAAGGAATTTTATCTACAAAGGGTAGTTTGTAATTGTGTGTATGACATATAAGACAGACTATTTGGATTATAAGCGACAGAATGGAGATATTTATGAATAAAAAATTAGTTGCGTCTATTTTCTTATATGAAAAAGAGGCAATCACAGGTTTTGATAATTTAACTGTGGTAAGCAAAGATCCGGTTGCATTGGCGAAAATGTATAGTGATAAACATGCGGATGAATTGCTCGTTTTTGATTTATCCATGGGGGATAAAGAGCACGAAGAGGCATTAGATATAATCAAGGCGATTTGCGAGAATGTGGAAGTTCCTGTTATCGGAGCAGGAAATGTAAAACGTATGGAAGATGTGAAGAAGCTTCTTTATGCAGGATGCCAGAAGGCAGTATTAAATTATTCGAAAGACGGAAATATTGCAATTACCGAAGAAGTTTCTTTAAAATTTGGAAAAGAAAAGATTGTGGTTTCCGTAAAAGATGAAAATACATATTCTGAATTTGCTGACATCATCAAAGATTATGCTTGTGAGACCATATATATGGGTAATAAATTTAAAGAAGCATTTGCTAACGCTCCGATTTCGGTTGTTGCACTCTTACCGGATGTATCTTTGGATAAAATGATTGAAATTATGCTCCAGAAAAATGTTAGTGGTGTAGCCGGAGAAATGGTGAATAAGAATGCCAAAGAAATAGATTCTTTAAAGATGCTTTTAAAGAGCAATGGAATTCCTATGGCGGCTTTGGAAGCAAGCATCAGCTGGGAAGAGTTCAAAAAGAATAGTGATGGCATGGTGCCTGTGATTGTACAGGATTACAAGACGGATGCAGTATTAATGATGGCATATATGAATAAAGAGGCCTATGAAAAGACATTATCCACAGGGAAAATGACTTATTGGAGTCGCAGCCGTGATGAACTTTGGGTGAAAGGAGATACCAGCGGTCATTATCAGTATGTAAAGAGTCTGGTTGCAGATTGTGATAAAGATACTATTTTAGCCAAAGTATCCCAGATAGGACCGGCTTGTCATACCGGAAGTTATAGCTGTTTCTTCAATTCAATTATGGAAAAAGAAGATGCAAAAGTTAGCAATCCATTGAAAGTATTTGAAGAGGTATTTGCTGTAATTCAGGATAGAAAAGTAAATCCAAAAGAGGGTTCTTATACTAATTATCTGTTTGACAAAGGAATTGATAAGATTCTTAAGAAATTGGGAGAAGAGGCAACGGAAATTGTAATTGCAGCCAAGAATCCTAATCCAAATGAGATTAAGTATGAGATTTCTGATTTTCTCTACCATATGATGGTACTTATGGCAGAAAAAGGAATTACATGGGAAGAAATTATTGAAGATTTGGCAAAACGTTAAGAATGTAAAATGTTATAAAAAAAACAATGTTTGACAAATGCGTCACCCCCACTTAAACTAGTATTAGTGGGGGTGAAAATTTTGGACATTTATAAGAACTATCAAAATAAAGTACATATCATTGGACATAAAAATCCGGATACGGATTCTATTTGTTCTGCTATAGCATATGCACATTTGAAGAATCAGATTTCAGAAGCAGAACATATTCCAAGAAGCGCCGGATTGTTGAATGAAGAAACACATTATGTCTTGGATCGTTTTGGAGTAGAAACACCGAAATTATTATCCAATTCTTATTTAAAAGTAAGAGATGTAGATGTAAATACGATCCCGGGGATTAGCGGTAATACATCTATTAAAGAAGCATGGTCTACCATGAAAGAACAAAATGTATATACCATTGCAGTAACGAAGAATGATGAACTTGAGGGTGTAATTTCTACCGGTGATATTGCAATGTCTTATATGGATGTTTACGATAATGAAATTTTAAGTAATGCTCGTACACAGTACCAGAATATTGTGAATACTTTGGATGGAGAAATTATTACAGGTAATCCACATGCACATTTTGTAAAAGGAAAAGTTGTGGTGGCAGCATCCAGTCCGGATATGATGGAAAAGATTATTGAAAGTGACGATTTGGTAATTCTTGGAAATCGTTATGAAGTTCAGCTTTGTGCTATTGAATTAAATGCCAGCTGTATCATTGCATGTTTAAATGCGCCGATAAGTAAAACGATTAAAAAACTTGCAGAAGAACGTGATATTGTAGTTATTTCTACGCCTTATGATGCCTTTACGGCAGCTCGTTTGATTAACCAGAGTACACCGGTTAAGTATTTCATGAATAAAAAGGAAAATCTTACAGTATTTAATACCAAAGATAATGTGGAAGAAATTAAGGGGATTGTTACCAGTAAGCGTACACGAGATTTTCCTGTATTGGATGATGAAGGAAAATACTACGGATTTATTTCCAGTAGACGTTTGATGGAAGCCAGCAAGAGAAAAGTTATTCTTGTAGACCATAATGAAAAAACACAGGCAGTTGATGGTATTGAACAGGCAGATATTCTTGAAATTATCGACCATCACAGATTAGGTGGTATTGAGACTCTGGGACCTGTATACTTTAGAAATCAGCCGGTAGGATGTACAGCTACAATTGTGTATGCGATGTACAAAGAAAACAATATTCAGCCTGATAAAACGATTGCATCTTTATTATGTGCGGCGATTATTTCAGATACATTATTCTTCCGTTCACCGACTTGTACCTGGGTGGATGAGTTGACTGCAAAAGAATTGGCGGAAATCGCAGATTTAGATTTGAAGGAATTAGCGGCCAATATGTTCAAGGCAGGTAGTGATTTGAAAGGAAAAACTGCGGAAGAGATTTGTTATCAGGATTTCAAACAGTTTGCTGCAGGAGAAGTTAAGTTTGGAGTTGGACAGGTTAACTGTATGAGTGGAGAGGAAATTGAAGAATTGAAAACACTCATGGTTCCATATTTAGAGCAGGTGGCTAAAAAGCAGAAGTTAGACATGGTATTTTTCATGCTGACTAATGTAATGGAAGTAGGAACAGAACTCCTTTGCTATGGAAAAAATGCAAAAGAGTTAGCTATTCAGGCATTTAAGTTGCCGGAAGATATAGAAAGTATCTATTTGCAGGATGTAGTTTCCCGTAAGAAACAGTTAATTCCGGCATTTGTAGTGTCATTACAGCATTAGGAATATTAAAAAAGATAAGCGCTTAAGGTTATAAAACCTTAAGCGCTTTTATATGCCGTTATTTTCTTACCGGTGGAACTTCAATAGTTACATCACTTAATGGAAAAGCACAGCAGGGATGAATATATCCGTAAATCAAGTCTGCTTCACGACGTCCGTCAACAGATTTTGGTGTATATACTTCACCGCTTACAAGTCTGGAATGGCACCATCCACATTCACCGCTTCGGCAATGAGCAGGAGCCGCAATACCATTTGCTTCTAAACTGCGAAGCAGGGAAGTATCTGCCGGAGCAGTAATGGTTGTTTCGTTGCCTGCAATACGAACAGTAACTTTGAATTCAGGGGCTACATTTGCCGGATAATCTGCTTCCTTAGATGGATTGAAGTATTCGCCGAATAATTCGTGACGAACGAATTTTCTGCGAAGACCTAAAGTAGCAATTTCTTTATCTACAAATTCATACATTGCTTGTGGTCCGCATAAGAACAGGGAATAATTACCTTCCGGAGCATATTTCTTAATTAATTCTGCTGTAATAAATCCTTTTTCACAAGTTGCATCAGTTTCATCGCTTAATACATTTACGAGTTTAAATTTATCACAGGATTTCTCTAATGCTTTGAATTCTTCCTGGAAAATGGCATCATCTAAAGTGCGGCTTCCGTAAAGGAGAATCAGATTAGCATCTTCGTCTCCATCTGCAATAGCTTTTGCAAGAGAACGGAATGGAGTAATACCGCTTCCTCCAGCAATACCGATAACAGTATCTGCATCACGGAGTGGTTCATAAGTAAATACACCGAGAGGTTCGGAAGCAGTTACTTCTGTACCTACTTTCCAGTTATCTAAGATATAGTTAGATGCCAGACCGTCTTTAACACGTTTGATGGTAAGCATATAGTGTCCTTCCATAGATTCTCTTGGAGAAGAGGATAAGGAGTAAGGACGGGAGAGTTTAATATTACCGATTTCGAGAGAAATGGATAAATATTGTCCTGCACTAAACCATGCTAAAGCAGTGGTTCCCTTTTCTGCATTTGGTTCTAACCAGTAGCTTTTGGCATCTTTACCATGTTCTACGATTTTAGAAACTTTCAGATACTGAATTTCCGGATGAAGAGCATTGGCTAACTGGTTTGGTTTGTATGAATCTGTTGGTGGAAGAGCTTTTGCAGGAGCTGCTTCAATCTTTGCCTGTCTGGCAGGAGTCATTTTTGTAAAATCCATAGGATTTAATTTAGATAATTTTGGTCTTGCCATCTTAAGCACCTCCTTTTAAACGTTTTGCAACACGTTTTCCGATGGTATCACCCATAATATAAGCACAGCTGTAACCGTCACCACGAATGTAGTGACCTCCACAGAAGCTAAGTCCCGGAATTGCATAATCGTTCTTTTCACCGGCAGTACGGGCCATAAGATTATCCCAACCGGATAATTTATAACCATAAATAGTTCCTTCCGGTGTTCCTAAGTAGCGGGCAAAAGTAACCGGTGTTGCAACACTGATTTCTTCGATATGAGGCATAATGGAAATGCCGAGAACTTTTTCTGCATCTTCAATATACTTCTTAGCTAAATCGTTTTTGTATTTTTTGTAGCCCTGAGGTGTCAGATCCTTTGGAACATCATGTCCGTATACCGGAATGGTAAAGAACATGGTACAGGTACCCGGTTCACTGCTGTCAGGAATCACATTGTTTAAGCTGTTAACAATATAGAGACCGTCTTCAGCTCTGGTATCGTTCTGTACACGAGGATTAGGATTGCCGGAAATAAATACGGTGTAATCCGTCATACCAAGTTCTTCAATAGTACAGTCTAATCCTAAGTAAACAGTGGCTACAGAGATACCGAATTCTCTGGCATTAGCAAGTTTCAAGTTCTGTTCAGGGATATATTTTGTTTCACTCATGTTAAATACATTATGAGGGATAACGTTGGAAATAACTTCCTTGGCATATAATTTTTCACCATTAGCAACCACACCGCAAACACTGCCGTCTTCTTTGTATAGGAATTCTGTAACTTCACTGTTATACCAAACCTGTCCGCCGTGTTTCTGGATAACATCAATGAGAGCAAGAGAGAGTTCATGGCTACGATGACGAGGCATAGCAGCGCCGTCTACTACATAATCGTACAGCATGTTTAAAAAGTGCATACAGTTCAATTCATCTGTTGGTACTCCGAGATATCCCCAGTAAGTACAAATGATATTTTGTGCTTTTTCAGGAATGCCAAGAGCTGTCATAACCTCTTCCACACTGTGACCTGCAGCACGCATGAAATCAGCATGTTTTAAGAGCATAACTAAGCCGTTTGGATTTCCTTTGGTAGCATAGATATAATCGATGGCTGCGGCAATCTTTGGTTTCAGGGCAAGAAGTGCACGAACATTTTCTTTACATCCCGGAACTTCTTTTTCCAGAGATTCACAGAAACCTTCGATTCCTGCATTGACACGGACATCAAAGCCATTTTCACCTTTGGAAATAGAACGGAAGATGTGTCCTTTTTCATATTCCCAATTAATTTTAGCACCAAGGTCATCAAAAACCTTGTAGACAACATTAGGACGTTCTGCTGTCCCTACACTACATAACTCATGTAGAGATGGTTCGAATTCGAAACGTCCTCTACGGAAGCTGGTAGCACATCCACCTGGGATATTATGTTTTTCCAGCAAAAGTGTATTGAGACCTTCTTTTGCTGTATTTGCAGCTGCTGCCAAGCCACCGTTTCCGGCACCAACTACGATAACATCAAACATTTTGTCCATAGTAATTCCTCCTTTTTTATTTGTTTTTCGTTACTTCTAGAGTAGCATTTTTTAGTGGGGAATGCAATGTAGGAATGATGATAAAAAAGAGGGAGATTAATTCTCCCTCAATCCATTTATCAATTCTCTTCTTAAATCTAATACCTGACTTACATGGAAATTTGTTACAACATCTAATTCCGAAGGTTCTGCCGGAATTCGTTGATCTCTGATTTTAGCTCCATTCCGTTCCAAACGTTCACGATTGTAAGGATTTAAAACACCGGGGAAGGGAAGCGCGCTTAAGATTTCCAAATGAAGTACTAACTGGCGGGCTTTTTCTTCGCAGTCCCAAAGAGAGTGCAGATCATTACGTTGTTTTTTTCTATGATACAGAAGTTTTTGGTCGGAAAATATTTTTAAACCATGATTGATCTCATCCAAAGAAGTTACCATTTTGTTTACGTTAGGTAAGTTTTCATCGCCGTCAAACATATCTTCCAAATAGAGAATTAATTCTTTATCCAATCTGTAAATGGTATTACGAATCTGTTTGCTGTTGTCATAAGGAAAGATAAACAGATTAATCAGCATACCTACTAATAAACCGATGGCAGTGTCCCAGATTCGTTCCATGGCATAAACAAATGGTGTTGTAGAAGTCAGATTACAGATAGTAACTACCACTATGCATGCCAAGGTTGGAGATATTTTCAGACGCAACAAATTGTAAAAAGTAATCACCACAATAACTCCGATACCGGAAGCCGGTAAAGGTGGAAGATGTAGGGAAAGCAAAAGAACTCCTGCCAAAGCACCAAAGACGACGGCTGCTATTTGGGAAACACTGGATGACACAGATTCTTTAAAGGTGGCTCCCATGGCAGATAATGCACCAATGGTAGCGAATATTAAGTTAGAGGTACTGGAACCATAAAAGGATACCATGATGATGGATAAGGTTACTGCTAAAGCAGTTTTCATAGTTCTTGGACCAACACGTAATCTGGACCATTTTTTTAACATATTTCAAAATCTCCTTATGAATCTTTTACAATCGTATTTAGCCATACATTGCTTTTTACCATAAAAAATCCGATAATTGCTTTTACAAATTCCATGGATTGTACACAAAAGAATACAGGTACAATGCTCCAGTTTGTAAAGTGGGATAAACAGTAAGCTACAGGAATTACAATAAGCCAAGTATAAACGGAGTCAAAAATGAAGGTAACTCCGGTTTTTCCGCCGGAACGAAGAGTAAAATAGGTACTGTGACAAAAGGCACAAACAGGCATCATTAGGGCAGAAATAAAGATAAATTTTGTAGCCAGTTCTTTGATGGCTTCTTCGGTATTATAAATCTGTGGGAACAATCCCCCAAAAGCACTCATAAGTACAGACATTCCGATACAGGCAGTGACAACAAAGAAAATCATTTTGGTATCGGCATCTCTGGCTTCCTTTAATTTACCGGCACCAAGAAGCTGACCGACCACAATGGCAATAGAGGCACCCAACTGGATATATACAATATTAAATAAGTTAGTGATGGTTGAGGAAATATTTTGTGCGGCAACCACCTCTAAACCGCGGATGGCATAGCATTGTACAATTACGGTCATTCCCATAGACCATAACATTTCATTAATCATTAACGGAGTTCCTTTTTTAAGAACATCTTTTAAAATATTTCCGGGGATATAAAAACTGCGGTAAGCACCTACGATATATTTATTTTTTCCCGGATTTAAGTGAGTCCAGACAACAACGATGATACATTCTATAAAGCGGGCAATAATGGTAGCCAGAGCAGCACCACGAACGCCCATTTGAGGTAATCCGAAGGCACCAAAAATTAAGCAGTAATCTAAAATCAGATTTGTGAATACAGCAATCATACTGGCAATCATCGGAATCAAGGTGTGCCCGGTTTCACGAATAGTATTGATATATACCTGAGAGATTGCAAAAGGAATTAAGCCTATCAGCATAATTGCCAGATAGTGTTTTCCATAATCTAAGGCAAGAGAGATATCACCCACGGAACCGGTATCGTTTAGGTAAAGAGAAATCAATTCTGTATCTAAGAAGTTTCCTAATAATAAAGCAATTACTGTTAAGAGGGCACAAATATATACTTTGAAACGAAAGGTATATTTCTGACCTTCATAATCGCCTTTGCCAAAAAACTGGGTTCCAAAAATTCCGGCACCGGATACACCGCCGAAAATACATAAATTAAATACAAAAATAAGCTGATTTGCTATGGCTACACCGGACATCTGTTCCGTACCAATCTGACCTACCATAATATTATCCAAAAAGCTGACAAAATTAGTGATTGCATTTTGAATAATCATGGGAACGGCAATACCAAGAACATAGATATAAAAATCTTTGGTACCGATAAATTTTTTTCTGAAATTCTTTAGCATATATTTTCTCCTTCTTTCATAGCTAAAAGGATATTTTTATTCAAAAACTTCCGATTTTATTATTTTCATCCATCAATTTATTAAAATTAGAATAACATTATAGTCTTATAATTTTGACTTTGTCAATGAAATGAAGTATGATATAGAGGAGTATATTTAATGAGGGAGGAAATCGCATGAGTAACATGGATCCAAAGTATTCTCCACTGTTTACCCCTTGGAAAATCAGGGATGTGGAAATTAAAAACAGAATCGTATTGTGTCCAATGGGCGGAACATCGCTGTTCGGTTGGATGGAATTAACAGGAAATCATTTTGACAAAGAGGCTGCAAAGTTTTTCCTTGAAAAAGCAAATAACAATGTAGGTCTTATTATTACCGGTATTGCTCCGATTAAGAGTACATATTGGGGACAGTGGCTCTATGAAAATGAGAAAATGTTCGTGGAATTAAAAGAATTTATGAACGAAATTCATAAAACAGGAGCTAAATTATTTATCCAGCTTACCGCTGGAATGGGACGTTCATGGGCGATTACATCTCCACTTGTTCCGCTTGCAAAATCAAAAGTAATCAGCACATTAATCAAACCAATCATCGACCTTCCCTATGAAAGTGCAGCTCCCAGTGAGTTACCTTCCCGTTGGGCAGAAGATTTGACCACACGTGCTCTTACTAAAAAAGAAATTCACGAAATCGTAGATGCATTTGCAAAAACAGCAAAATTATGTATGGATGCAGGTGTTGACGGTGTGGAAGTACATGCTGTACATGAAGGCTATTTGTTAGACCAGTTTACGATGGAATGTACTAACAAACGTACTGACGAATACGGCGGTTCCTTTGAAAACCGTTATCGTTTCCCTGTAGAAATTGTAAAAGCAATCAAAGAAACATGTGGAGAAGATTTCCCGGTTTCTCTTCGCTATTCCGTAACCTCTAAGATGAAAGGTTTCTGTGAAGGTGCAGTACCAGGGGAAGAATTCCAAGAATTTGGACGTGATATGGAAGAATCTGAAAAAGCAGCAAAATATCTTCAGGATGCAGGGTACGATATGCTTAATGCAGATAATGGTACCTATGACTCTTGGTACTGGGCTCATCCACCGATGTATATGCCTACAAACTGTAACTTAGATGACGTGGCTCATATTAAGAAGTTTGTAGATATCCCGGTTGTTTGTGCAGGACGTATGGAAGTAGATGTTGCTTCAAAAGCAATTGAAGAAGGTCTTATCGATGGTATGGGTGTAGCCCGTCAGTTCCTTGCTGACTCAGAATGGGTTACAAAATTAATTGAAGGACGTATGGAAGATATCCGTCCATGTATTTGCTGTCACAATGCTTGTTTTAACATGGCAAAATACAAAGGTGTAGCAAATCAGCAGTCACTTCATGATGTAAGCCATATTGCAAGATGTGCATTGGATCCTAGAGTAATGCAGTCCAATAAATATGAAATCAAACCGGCGAAGAAAGTGAAAAATATTGCTGTCATCGGTGGTGGTATTGGTGGTATGGAAGCAGCTATTTTACTTGCAAAACGCGGACATAAAGTATCTCTTTACGAAAAAACAGATCGTCTGGGCGGTATCTTTATTGCAGCTGCAGCTCCTTCTTATAAAGAACATGACAGAATGCTTATCGCTTGGTATGAAAGAGAACTTCAGAAATATCCGATCGATGTTCATATGAATACAGAAGTTAAGAGTATTGAAGAATTAAATGCAGATGAAGTTATCGTTGCAACCGGTGCAAAAGCACGTAAGATTCCTGTGAAAGGTATCGAAAAAGCTGTGGAAGCAGTTGATTTCTTACTTGGAAATCAGAGTAACATTGGTGAAGATGTAGTTATTATCGGTGGTGGTTTATCCGGTTGTGAAATCGCTTATGACCTTTACTTACATGGTAAAAAACCGGTTATCGTGGAAGCAAAACATGACTTAATAGTATCTGACAAAGTGCCTCTTCCAAATGCAAGTTACTTACGTGACTTCTTTGTTTCAAACAACGTGCCTACCTATGTAGAAGCCAGTGTGAAAGAAATCAAAGACGGAAGCGTTGTTATTGCCCAGAAAGATGGTACAGTAAAAGAATTAAAAGCAGATACAACAGTAGTATCTGTTGGTTATGTTCCGACACCGGCATTTGCTAAGAGCAAACATGTACATGTAATCGGAGATGCTGCGCAGGTAGGAAGCCTTCGTACAGTTATCTGGGGCGCATGGGATGTTGCAATGAAATTATAGGAAAGAAAATATAGTTTGTGGTGATACATGATGATGTGTCACCGCAAATTAACAGAAAGGAAGAACATTATGTTTTTGACAGAAGAACAACAGGCCATATTAAATGGTTCCAAAGGCGAAACTATGGCAAAAGTTATGGAATCCGTAGTTCGTTATGGTGAACTTTTTGGCGCAGAAAAATTAATTCCTGTAACAAGTAAATATAATCATTTAGTTACATCCTTTGGTTTAAAAGCTTTAGGACCTGTCTATGATTTATTTAATAAATTAATTGAAGATGGTGCTATTTCACAGCAGAAATTCTCTGTGGACCCAAGACCATGTGATCCTAATGTACCAAAGAATTTTATTCAGGATATTATCTTTAATAAAATTATGTATTCCAAACAGGACTTTTATGAAGGACAGTTAAAATCCCTTGGTTTAATGGATGATAATGCATTTACCTGTGCATGTTATATGGATGAAGTAGGAAACAAACCTGCCAAAGGAGAAGTGTTAAGTTGGGCAGAATCTTCCGCAGTAGTATATGCAAACTCTGTCCTTGGTGCAAAAGTAAACCGTAACTCCGGTATTATTGATATTATGCAGTCTATCGTTGGATATGTTCCTTATTTTGGTCTTGTTACCGATGAAGGAAGAAAAGCAACTTGGGTTGTAGAAATCAAAACAACGAAAAAACCGGAAGCACAGCTTCTTGGTTCTGCCATCGGTATGAAGGTTATGGAAGATGTTCCATATATTAAAGGCCTTGATAAATGGTTAGGTACAGAACTTGATGATGCTGCCTGCACATACTTAAAAGACTTTGGTGCAGCAACAGCTTCTAACGGTGCGGTAGGTTTATACCATGTAGAAAACCTTACTCCTGATGCCGTAGAACAGGGTGAAAAACTGATTACAAAAGATGCAAAAGTTTATGTAATTGATGATGCAGAATTACAGAGAGTATATGACAGCTATCCTGTAATGTGGAAAAACAAAGATGCAAAACCAAAACTTTGTTTCATGGGATGTCCTCATATGAGTTTAGAACAGTTAAAGACCTGGACAGACAAAGTGGAAAATGGTTTAAAAGAAGCAGGCAATAAAAAAGTATTGATTCCGACTGTATTTACAGCAGCTCCTGCGGTAATTAAGGAATTTGAAAAAACTCCTTATGCAGCACGTTTAAAAGCATGTGGAGTGATTGTTTCTTACATTTGTCCATTAATGTACATGAACAACCCATTGTGCGGCAAGATGCCTGTAATTACATCTTCTAACAAGCTTCGTACCTATACCACAGCTCGTTACTATACAGATGATGAAATTTTAGTTCAGATTACGAAAGGAGGCAACTAAGATGAAAGAATTTAAAGGAAGAGTAGTTGCTCCCGGATGCGTAAAAGCAGAAGCACTTGTTTCCCACGGTGGATTAAATACCTTAGCTTCTTTCCAGAAAGCATTACAGTTTGGGGATAAAAAGGCTACTTGCGGCGATCAGAACAATCCGGACCTCTTTAATCACCAGATGTTTGGTAAAGCACTTTGCTTGCCACAGACAATCGGTTCCACAACCGGTGGTATGGTATTATATTGTGCATGTTCTATGGGCAGACAGCCGGCATGTATGTTGTTCTCCAAACCAATCGATTCTCTTGCAGGTGCAGGAGTTATCTTAGCAGATGTTTGGTTGGAAGGTGAAGATACGAAAATGCCTGTAATTGATTCTTTGGGAGACGATTTCTTAGAATATGTAAAAACAGGAATGACAATTACTGTTAAAGAGGATGGAGTAGTTGTCGTAGAAGGTTAAAAGAGTCTTTGGCAAAAAAGGTTGTATCAGTTATAAAGGCTAAATAGATAATAATGTAACAGTCCGCCGGTTCGGCGGTCTGTTACATTAAATTTTTTTGAAATACTTGTAACGATTCAGAACAAAATTAAGAATTTCGTATTTTCGATGGGGTTCTGAATCGCTACAGATTACTTTATAAAAGAGGTTTGAATGAGAGATTATAAATTAGCGCTTAGTGATGAAATTTTGATGCAGGTGGAAAAGCCTGCCAGATATATCGGAAATGAGGTAAATGCTGTAAATAAAGCAAATGACCCTAATGTGGATATTCGTTTTGCTATGTGTTTCCCGGACGTGTATGAGATTGGAATGTCCCATTTGGGAATCCAGATTTTATATGATATGTTTAACCAATGGGAAGATGTCTGGTGTGAGCGAGTATATTCCCCTTGGGTTGATTTAGATAAAATCATGCGGGAAAAGAATATTCCACTATTTGCACTGGAATCCCAAGACCCAATCAAAGACTTTGATTTTCTGGGAATTACTATCCAGTATGAAATGTGTTATACCAATATTTTACAGGTGTTAGATTTAGCAGGAATTCCCCTTAGAACCAAAAGCAGAACCTGGGAACATCCTATTGTAGTTGGTGGCGGACCTTGTGTATATAATCCGGAACCGATTGCAGATTTTTTTGATATTTTCTATATCGGAGAGGGAGAAACCCGTTTCCGTGAATTGATAGATTTATATAAAGAAGCAAAGGCAAATGGTGACAGCCGCGAATCATTCTTAAGAAAAGCAGCACAGATTCCCGGAATGTATGTACCTGGTCTTTATGAAGTAACTTATAAAGAAGACGGTACTATTGCATCCTTTGAACCAATTTTTGAAGAATTACCAAGAACCATTCACAAAGAAATGGTAACAGATGTCAGCAATACTTACTATCCTATGAAACCTGTAGTACCTTTTATTAAAGTTACTCAGGATAGGGTAGTCTTGGAAATCCAAAGAGGATGTATCCGTGGATGTCGTTTCTGTCAGGCAGGACAGCTTTATCGACCGGTTCGTGAACGTGATGTGGAAGTGTTGAAAAAATATGCAGTGGAAATGTTGAAAAACACAGGTCATGAAGAAATTTCTTTGAGTTCCTTAAGTTCCAGTGATTATTCTCAGTTGGAAGAACTTGTAAACTTCTTAATTGATGAATGTAAAGCAACCTCCACCAATATTTCTTTACCATCCTTGCGAATTGACGCCTTTTCCTTAGATGTTATGAGCAAAGTTCAGGATGTGAAAAAGAGTTCCTTAACTTTTGCACCGGAGGCAGGAAGCCAGAGACTTAGAAATGTTATTAATAAGGGATTGACTGAAGAAGTCATCCTTCAGGGAAGTGCTTTGGCATTTAAAGGCGGTTGGAGCAGAGTTAAATTATACTTTATGTTAGGTCTTCCGACAGAAACAGAAGAAGATATCCGTGGTATTGCGGAACTGAGCAATAAAATTGCATCTACTTATTTTGAAGTGGTTCCTAAGGAAGAAAGAAAAGGAGCACCGGTGCAGATTGTTGCAAGTACATCTTTCTTTATTCCAAAGCCATTTACCCCATTCCAGTGGGCAAGAATGAATACCAAAGAGGAATTTATTGAAAAAGCATATATTACCCGTCGTGCTGTCATGGAACAGTTAAATCAGAAACGTATTAAATACAATTGGCATGAAGCAGATGTCAGCATTATTGAAGGTGTCTTGGCAAGAGGTGACAGAAAACTGGCAGATGCCATTGAAATGATTTACAAAAAAGGTTGTATCTTTGATTCCTGGACAGAATACTACAAAAATGATGTTTGGTTAGAATCTTTAGCTGAATGTGGATTAGATCCTGCGTTCTATACTACAAGAGAACGTTCTTTGGATGAAATTTTCCCATGGGATTTCTTAGATTGTGGTGTAACCAAAGAATTCTTAATGAGAGAATGGAAAAAAGCTTTAAATGAGGAGGTTTCTTTAAACTGTAAGACACAGTGTCAGGGATGCGGTGCTAACAAATATGGTGTTGGTATCTGTACGGTAGACAGAACTGCAAAATGTGAAGTTGTAACAGAATCCTCAAATGAAGCGGAAGGAGGTAACTAATATGCGTGTCAGAATTAAATTCAGTAAACACGGAGTGGTAAAATTTATCGGACATCTGGATATTATGAGATATTTCCAGAAAGCTATCCGTCGTGCAGGCATTGACGTTACTTATACTACAGGCTTTAGTCCTCATCAGGTTATGAGTTTTGCTGCTCCTTTAGGAGTAGGGCATTATAGCAACGGAGAATATCTTGATATTGAGGTAAATTCCCATAATGGGCGTCAGGATATGATTGATAGATTAAATGGTGCTATGGTTCCGGGGATTGTAATTGAAAATATTGTGGCATTAGGTGATAATGCGGGCAATGCCATGGCCAGTGTTGCTGCTGCCGGATATACTTTAGAATGGAAGGATGGTTATGAAGTGCCTTCCAATTTAGAAGAAGTTGTTTTCGAATTTTTTGGTCAGGAGTGCATTATGGTAACAAAACAGACCAAGAAAAGTACCTTAGAACTGGATTTAAAACCGGGAATCTACGAAATCGAAGCAACTGCCGATTCAATTTATATGTTGGTAGATGCAAGCAGTAGCGGAAATATTAAGCCAACTTTATTATTAGAAGCTTTCTATTCCTTTGTAGGGAAAGAGTTTGATCCTTTGGCAATTCAGATTACCAGAGAAGAAACTTATACAGATATTGGAAAGAATGGTAAGAGAGAATTAGTTCCATTGGATGCTGTAGGAGAAGATTTTTAATGAGTTCAGCTTTATTAATTATAGAAAGAAATGAACAGATATTATCTTTGCTGTATCAGGATAATCGTTTGGTACAAGTGAAGGTACACGAAGATAATTTGAACAAGCAAAATAATAGGACAGGGGAAGACAAGTCGTCTTCCCTTCCTTTGCATGCTATTTACATTGGAAAAGTAAAAAATGTTGTCCCTAGTATCGATGCTGTTTTCGTGGAAGTGGAAAAAGGAAAGATGGGATTTTTACCAATGAAACAGGCTAAAAATCCTATTATTGTGAATCGCAAGTATGACGGAAGAATTGTTGCCGGTGATGAAATACTGGTTCAGATAGAAAAAAAAGGCATTAAAACTAAGGAACCGGGACTTACCTGTAATTTGTCTTTTACGGGGAAATATTGTGTGTTAACCACCGGAAAGCTTGGAGTGGGATTTAGTTCGAAATTAGATAAGAATACGAAAACCTACCTCAAAGAGATCTTAGATAACTGGAAGATAGAAGAACTTTTACAGGTAGAAAAGGTGGGGTTGGTAGTACGTACTAACGTTGTTGGTTTGATAGAGGGTAAGCGTGAGTTAGAGTCATCAGATGTTGTCAATTCTGAAGATTGTAATTTGGAAGAATTAAATGGTCTTAAAGAAGAATTAAAGAAACTTCTGGAACAGAAAAACAAAGTTTTATCTGCGGTTCCTTATCGTACCTGCTTTAGTTGTCTGTATCAGCCCATGGAAGGCTACTTAGCAGATATTCGTGATACTTATGAGGATTCCTTTGATAAAATTATTACTAACAAAGAAGAGATTTATCACAGAATACGGGAAGAATTTCCAACGATGGAAAATGTGGAATTGTATCAGGATTCCCGTATTCCACTAGAGAAGTTATACAGTGTGGAAACGAGACTTAAAGAAGCTTTGGATGAACGGGTTTGGCTGAAAAGCGGTGCTTATCTGGTGATTCAACAGACAGAAGCCTTAACCGTTATTGATGTGAACAGTGGAAAGATTCAAAAGAAGAATTCCAAAGATGATATTTATTTTGAAATTAACAAAGAAGCAGCAAGAGAAATTGCATTGCAGTTAAGACTACGTAATCTTTCAGGAATTATTATTATTGACTTTATCAGTCAGAATACAAAAGAGCAGGATTCTCAACTTTTGGGGTATTTAGGCAGTTTGGTGAAGAAAGATTCTGTAAAAACAAATGTCATTGATATGACACCTTTAGGACTTGTGGAAGTAACAAGGAAGAAGATTCATAAATCGTTGAGAGAACAGTTAAAATAGTAGAGGAGAAAATATTATGGAATTTATGGATAAAAAATTAGAGGATATTGTGGTGACACTTCCTTTTGCAGATGGAACAAGTATGGATTGCGGAGTATTTTCATATTTTGAAGTTAATGGAAAGAAATATTTTGCCTTACTTCCGCTGAAAGGGGAAAAGGAGCTGGATTATTCTGCTAGTTTCATGCTTTATGAAGTAGAAGAAGATGAAGAACATAATCCTGTAGTTATGTATATAGAAGATGATGAAGAATATGCCATTGCGGCACAGTGTTTTTCTGAACAAATGTCAAAGAATTCGTAATAATATTGTCGGTAAAGTTTAAATGAGTGGCGGAGTAATTATAGGAAATGTTAGGAGATTTGTTGTGAAGCGAATATTAAGTTTATTGATGATATGTGCAATGTTGTTTTCACTTATAGCATGTAATAGTGATATAAAGAGCGGTAAAATCGAGTTTTCAGAAAATGAAGAAACAAATACGTCTACAGAAGAGAAAACAGAGCAAAAAATACCTTTGAACGAATATGAAAGAGCTATTTGGTATGGTTTTCTACCGGATGATTTAAAGGGGACAGAACCAGACACAACTATAGTTACATGGAAACAATATTGTACTATGCTTAGACATATGATTGAATTATATGATGAAAGCAAGTTAGATGAGTGGGATAGGTTGACAGTAGATGTAAAAGATGAACCGATGTTGAGAGATGGTGCATTGCTTTGTTTGTTGTTTGCAGCAAAAACAAGTGATTTTTTGGTTTATAATCGTGGATATGATTCTAGATTTGAAGCCACAAATTTAGACAACGCGGCATGGGATTATCCTATTTTAGGTTGGGATACACCTGTAAAGATTTTAGATGAAGAAGATAATAACCATTTGGGGATTTCCGTACGTTTTTGTGCACGACGTGTTTCGTGTATTACCTTAGAACCTTTATTAAATGATATAAATGGAGATGGGGATTTACATGTAAATGATGAACTTACCTTACGAGATGCCATGATTTCTGTTACAAGACTTTATGAGTCGAATGAGGAAGTAGCTTTAAACACTGCGGAAAAACTATTTGAATTAGTTAAAGATAATAAAGATATAAAAGAGATTATTGAACAAGCAGAAATTAAAAAACATGAAATTCTTAACTCAGAGACATCTATAGTAAAAGGTGACACCTATATTCCGGGAGAAACTTATATAGGTACAGCATACTATATTTCAAATAACGGAAATGATGAATCCGATGGGAAATCACCTGAGACAGCATGGGAAACGATTGAACGTTTAGCTTCAGTGGAATTTGAACGAGGGGATATTATTTTCTTTGAAAGAGGAGGAGTTTGGCGTAAAGTGCAGATGCCAGATTCTGTACGTGGTACGGAAGGGATTACACTTTCCGCATATGGAGAGGGTGAAAAGCCAAAGCTTTTGGGATCTCCGGAAAATGGAACTGGTGCGGAAAAATGGTCATTACATTATGAAGGTGAAAATGGTGAAAAGATTTGGAAATTTTATAAAGAAATGACAGATTGTCCTGCGATTGTATTAGAGGGTGAAGAGGTATTTAAGCGTGACCTTGCTTATTGGGATGGTTCTCAATATCTGTGTATTGAAGATTTTACTATTCCGTATTTGGTGGAAACATATATGAAGAATAGGGAATTTTTTGTAGAACTTCCATATATTCAGTCACCGGTAGATGAAAATGATAAATCAAGCAGTGATAAGTTGGGGCGTTCTTTCGACGTTGATGCGAATAGCAATCCATTAACTGGTGATCTTTTTGTGCGTTGTGACGAGGGTAACCCTGGAGAGTTATATAAAGCTGTTGAATTTGTAGCTAAATATGCTGCATTTGATGGTATGGCAAATTATACGACTTTGGATAATCTAAGTTTTGGTTATTCCACCGGCACAATTGCTAGTGGATATTATGAAGGTGTTTCTAGCGACTATGTTACAATACAAAACTGTGAAGTGAGTTGGAATGGTGGTGCTCTGAAGTGGTTTGGGGTAAACCAAAATGCAGCAAGCTTTGGTCATGCTGAGCTTTGCGGTGGAGGAATCAATGTTAATGGTAGTTATGAAACTGTTCAGAATTGTTATGTACATCATACATTTCAGGAAGGAATTTGTTTAGAAACTTTTTCAGGAGATCCTGAACCTTGCGAAGGTACTATAATTAGAGATAATGTAATAGAATATTGTCTGTTTGGACTCGGAGCTGCTAATTGGGAAGAGGATGAAAATTCTAAGCATATCCTTAAGGATATTTGTATAGAAAATAATTATTCTTTGTACAGTGGTTTTGAATCATTTTATAACTATCCGTCATTGGTTAAAGGCGAAGAGTACGGAGAGATTCATTGGCCGACTAAGATTGGTTACGTTATGATAGATGCGGGTGCGTTTTCTGCATCTAGAGGTGGAGAAAACTATAATATTACTGGTAATACATTTGCTTTTTCTGTCTCTCAGCTTATTCAACATAGTGAAATGGAGCAGCCATCTCTTGTTAATTACGAAGGGAATGTTTATGCTGTCTTACCGGGATTTGCATATAGCAGTAAAATAAACAACGATTTTGGAGTTCTTGATGTTGAAAGAGATGCTACAAATGCTATTAAAAATATGCTAGGTGATGATTCTGCTTTTATAATAGATTTTGAGTAGTTCAAATTTGATTTTGAGTATATACATACGGGACCGGTTATCAGACGTGAGGATGTATTTTCGGATTATCTATAGATGAGCGCAGGAAGCTGCTTTTTAAGATGTTAAATTTTATTGTTGGCAGCCCAATTACATATGAAATGGTTGTAGTAAATCGAAAAGAAGCACCGGACAAGATTTCATTTTCCGGTAGATATAGAAGGATTTTTAGAGGCTTCCTATCCATCCTCAACTACACTTCTTGTACTTTGTGTAATGCCAACACTTGTGGAGCAGGTAAATCGCAGGTCTGAAAATAATACTATGAAAAAGATTGTAAAAGTTTTTGTTATTTGTTTTTCTGCGTTTATGGTGTTAAGCAGACTTATATCCGGGGTTCATTGGTTGACGGATATTGTAGGTTCCGTTCTGTTTAGTGCGGGATTGTTTTGTGTTTATAAAGCAGCTGTTTTATTGTGCTGTAAGGAAGAAAAATAAGGAGGTTCTGTTGTGGAATTTCACGAAAAACTACAGGAGTTAAGAAAAAACAAAGGACTTACGCAGGAAGAGTTAGCGGAAAGCTTATATACCTTTCTTCAGACAGAGAACAGATGGTACAATACAGGGAGTCTCCCTTTTAGCACTGATGGAGGTTCAAGCATATCTGAAAGTTTTATATTTGGCTGTTATCATCGGGATGATTGTATTGGGTATTTTGAACCTTGCTTTGCGTAACTACAATTCTGCATTTTGGATTCGGAACAAAAACACATTATCGTTACTATTGAATGTAATAGGTGTGTTCCTTTTTATTATAAGTCAGCAACCTTATGCTGCTGTATATGTTTTTATGTTTTTGATTATCAAGACACTAATGTTGATAAAACGATGAAAAGAAAAATTGATTTTGACTGAAACTTGAAAAAAGTATAATATGAAAGTGTAATATGTTACTTGGGGAAACAGAAAGAGAGGGATTTTTATGACATATCAGGAGTATTTTGAAAGTGTGAAAAAGGAATTTGAAGGTACAGATGTTAGTGATATAAGAGAACATCTGGCATATCAGTTTAATGTTATTGGGGATGAAGGAGCGGGCATTTTTTATGTAGAAGTCAAAGATGGTAAGCTTTTTATTGAGCCTTACGAATATTATGACCGTGATGCAATTTTCATAGCAACTGCAGATACTTTTACTGCGATTATGAATGGAAAAATGGATCCTGTATGGGCATTTACCATTCGAAAATTAAAAGTAGAAGGAAATATTGAAAAAGCATTAAAACTGAAAGATTTAATTTCAAGAAAAAAATAAAGAGATACAGCTTAATTCTAAAGTAAAATGACGTAAATATTGACAACGCCGTACGGAGAAGAATATACTTATAGTATATAAAATGGTCTGTACGGCTAAATTTTTTGTGAAAAAATAAGCTGTACGGAGTGTTTAATAGGTGAAAAACGGAAATATAGCCGTACGTAATAATTGTTTAAATTGAAGAGGAATAAAGTATAAAATGAAAATTACAGACTCTAAATCTTTGGGATTTGTCATTCGTGAACGAAGAAAAGAATTGAAATATACACAGGCATATGTATCCGATTTTACAGGATTTAGCATTAGTTTTATTTCAGATGTGGAGCGCGGAAAGCCTACAGCGGAGATTGAGAAAACATTGAAGCTGGCGAATATTTTGGGGTTGGACGTTATCGTGGAAAAAAGGGGATAATTAAATGAGGAAATGATGCTAGTCAGACGAGAGATTTTTTTGAAGGTTTGCTACCGGAAGGATTTACCAGAAAATGTGTTGCAGAATGGATGCATGCGGATGCTAACGATTATTTATCCTTGTTAGCAGGGTTGGGGAATGAGTGTTTAGGAGCTATAAAAATCATTGAAAATTTGGGAAATAAAATTACACCAAAATATCAGTTGCTTTCACAATCAGAAGTACGGGAACTGGCTAGAGAAGGTGCTGCAGAGTCTGCTCAACTTGTAACAAAAGCTCATTTATCTTTGACCGGTGCATCAGGGAAAGTTGGATTATATTTTGATGATAAAGAACAGAAATGGTATCTACCATTAGGAGAAGCACCAAGTACACATATTGTAAAACAGAGTCACGTACGTTTTTTAAAGACAATCAGACTTGCTCCGGCATATGATATCATTAGCACTATGGCTTATGAAAAGTGTACTGAAAATATGGCATTAAGTATAGATGGAATATATGATATAAATCAGATAACAAGAGAGTCTTTTGAAAAAGAAGCTGAGTATATCGGTCTTGGTAAGAAAGTAGCTATGATAAGATTTGATACCATGGTAAATAAATTTGTAAAAGCCATGAAGCTTGCTCAGAATGAATTGAAAGAACAGGGATTTCATCAAGTCGATGAGATTTGTAATAAAATTTTAGAAAAAGGCGGAATTAAGAGATTTCTCTAAATAAGAATTGTAAGGTGATAGTATGGCTATAGTTAAGAATGAAATACCAATTTTAGAGTTTGACACAGAGCAGATAGCTGTTCTTAATCCCACACATGAAAATCTTGAGTTGAATCTTCCTAAAAAATGTGTGTTTGCCTTTCTTGGTTCTTATATAGACGAATATGCTAATAAAACAGATACTAGACAGATATCAACTTTTATAAGTGCAACAAAGCATTATCCTGTTTATATTACAAAATACAAAGGTGAGGATATTGTTCTTTGCCAAGCACCTGTTGGCGCTGCACCTGCAACGCAGATACTGGATTGGCTGATTGGTTATGGTGTTCGGGAAATTATTTCGGCAGGCAGTTGCGGGGCACTTGAAAAAATTCCTGAAAGTACATTCCTTGTTCCAAGCAAAGCTCTGCGTGATGAAGGAACCTCTTACCATTATGCACCGCCTTCTCGATTTATAACAATCAATGCTCAAGCTAGAAAAGTAATTGAAGAAACAATTCTTGAACATAGCATGAAATATCAAGAGGTCATCACTTGGTCCACAGATGGTTTTTACAGAGAAACTAAGGAGAAGGTTGCTTACCGCAAAAGCGAAGGTTGTTCGGTTGTAGAAATGGAATGTTCGGCTCTTTCTGCTTGTGCTGATTTCAGAGGGGCAGTATTTGGGATGATACTATACACCGCAGATAGTCTTGCTGACGTTGATAAATATGACGAGCGAAATTGGGGTGGTAATGCATATGAATATGCCCTTACGCTTTGTCTTGATGCAGTTATTAAATTGTAAAAAGATATAGCAATCCGGTAGAAGAGTTAGTTTTGATTGAAACTTGAAAAAGAATAATAGGAAAGTGCAATATGTTACTTTGGGAAAAACAAAAAAGGGATGAATTAAATGAACGAAGTAAATAAAACATTGTTTATTCCCCTATATGGGAAAGCTTTTGTCAGCAACCGGAATATTATTTTGAAGGATTCGGATGCTGAAAGAATCTGGGCAGAGGAAGGCTTTAAATTACATGGAAAATCCAAATCGAAATGGTTGGCCTACAATATGGCCATGCGTGCCAGAGTATTTGATGATTGGACGGATTTGAGGCTTGAGAATAACAGAGATGCGCTTGTTTTACATGTGGGTTGCGGTTTGGACAGCAGATACAGACGAATAAAACAATCATATAAATTATGGTTAGATTGTGATTTACCTGATGTGATAGCTGTTCGGCGTAAATATTATGAGGAAACAGAAAATTATCGTATGGTGGAATTGGACGCAACCAATATTCCTCAGATAGAATCACTTCTGGATAGTAAGACAGCTATTGTTGTGCTTGAAGGTATTAGTATGTATTTATCGAATGAGCAGTTGTATAAGTTTTTCCGAGCATTACAGAATAAGTATGAAATATTACATATTTTAATGGATGTATATACTGAGTTTGGTGCAAAAGCTTCCAAATATAAAAATCCGGTAAATGATGTTGGTGTAACAAAACTTTATGGTATCGATGATATAGAAGGCTTAATTAGTGATTTGAGAATATGCCTTAAAGGAGAACATTCTTTTACACCGGAAAAACTGGTAGATGAGTTACATGGTTTTGATAAAAAATTCTTTAAACTGATGTTTACAGGGCGTATATACGGAAAAATATATCGTTTGTATGAGTTGGAAATGTGAAAAAGATTTGGGTTAATCCTGTCGAAAGAATGGCATAATCATCGGGCAAAGCTTCGTGATGGAAAAATTAGCATTGAAAATTTGAAAGATTATAGAAAGGATATTCGTAAGATTACTTATAGTAAAGTACAGAGCGATCATTCTGTGATTTTAGTAACGGAAGTGGTTGATAATGATTTGTTTTTAGAGTTGGTTCAGGATACATCAGTTCATATCATTTTTTAGTGAATATAATTAGGTTAGTGAGTAAAATTTCGACTTTGCTATTATATCAGGGGATTATGAAAAGCGGCAGTTATTTTTGACGATAATACTTATATGGAAGATAATTACATGTATTTAATATCCATTTATTTTGACAAGGAAACAGAAGATAGATTAAACTTAATTTTACAACGTGTTGCAAAAGTGACCGGAAATCGGTTCATGTTGGACAATCAGGTACCACCGCATATTACAGTAGCATCTGTAGAGACAAAGTGTGAAGATGAATTGATTGCACGAATAGAAAGCATTACAAAGGGTTTAAAACAGGGTGAAATAAAATTTGTTTCTGCCGGAAGTTTTTCTACTAAGGTAGTTTTTGTGCAGCCTGTATTAGATGAATATCTACATCAGTTATCTGTGGTATTAAACAAAGAGTTAGTACAGATGGATGAGACTATTTTAAGTCCCTATTATCAGCCCTTTAGCTGGTTGCCACATTGTACCGTTGGGAAACAATTATCAAAAGAAGAAGTACAAAAGGCATTGATTAAATTATCAACACAGTTTGTGCCTTTCAATGCTTGCGTGACAAGAATCGGAGTGGCAAAAACTAATCCGCATAGAGATATTAAGATATGGCATTTAGATGATTGTGATTAGAAGTGACAACTCAAATGTTAAATGATATATTATTTAGCTTCGCTGTATGTGGAACACAAAAAGGAGATATTAAAATTATGCAGTTATTAAAATTAGAAAAAGTTCATGATGGTAAATATTTGAAAAACTATGAACTAACTTATTTAAATAAAGAAGGCAAAGAAAAGAAGTTTGAAATGGTTAGCCGTAAGGAAATCACTTCCAAAGAACAGTTAGGAGCGCGTCCAAGCGGTGTTTCTATTGTGGCATATCAGGACGATAAAATTATGCTTCTGAAAGAATTTCGCATGAGCATTAATAAAAGTGTTTATAACTTGTGTGCCGGTATGTTGGAAAAAGATGAAATGTTAGAACAGTGTATTGAACGAGAATTATATGAAGAAACAGGTCTTCAGGTGAAAAGGATTTTGAAGATTTTACCACCATCTTTTGCAGCTGTTGGTTTTTCAGATACAACCACTTATTTTGCATTTGTGGAGACAGAAGGGGAAATAGCGGATAATACTTCTGCTAACGAAAAAATTGTGCCTTGTTTCTTTACAAAAGAAGAGGTTACAAAACTTTTGGAAACCGAGGAATTCAGTTCCCGTTCCCAGATGGCAGCTTATTATTTTTCCTTAGGAATGAGACCATAAAAAGATAGAAATATTATTTCTTTTTATGTAATATTATAAAGTGTGATAAACCCTGAAAGATAAAGAAAAATTCTTGGAAAAGTTGTAAAAAACTTATTGACAAACATAGGGTGTGAGGTTATTATATATGAGTATGCCGCATAGCGAGGTTATAAGATGAAGACAAGTAGCTTTCAGCACCATAGCTAGCGAGTAAACAAACATTTAAACAAGTTTGTAAGTAGGAGGTGCCTTATGTACGCAATTATTGCAACAGGTGGAAAACAGTACAAAGTTTCTGAAGGTGATGTAATCAGAGTAGAAAAACTCGATGTTGAAGCTGGAAACGCTGTAACTTTTGACCAGGTAATCGCAGTAAGTGATAACGGACTTAAAGTTGGTGAAGCAGTAGCTAACGCAACAGTTTCCGGAACAGTTATGGATCAGGGAAGAGCTCGTAAAGTTATCGTTTACAAATATAAAAGAAAAACAGGTTACCATAAGAAAAATGGTCATAGACAAGCATACACTCAGGTTAAAATCGAAAAGATTAATGCTTAATAGGTTACAATATGACTCATGTTTCAATTATTAAGACAAGAAATGGTGAATATAAAGGTTTTAACTGCATCGGACATTCCGGATATGCAGATGCCGGAGAAGACATTGTATGCGCGGCAATTTCTGTTTTAGTTATCAATACTATTAATTCACTGGATCGACTTGCCGGAGAGAAATTCAAACTGGTAACCAATGAAGAAGATGGTTTGATTGATTGCAGATTTGAGAAGAGCATCAATGAAAAATCCAAGCTTTTATTAGATTCCATGGTTCTTGGCTTAGGAGAAATCAAGAAACAATACGGTAAAACGTTTATAGACTTAACATTCGAGGAGGTGTAAACATATGTTGAATATGAATCTTCAGTTTTTTGCTCATAAAAAAGGTGTAGGTTCTACTAAAAACGGTAGAGATTCCGAATCTAAAAGATTAGGCGCAAAAAGAGCAGATGGACAGTTCGTTAAAGCAGGAAATATTTTATACAGACAGCGTGGAACTAAAATTCATCCTGGAGTAAATGTAGGACGTGGCGGAGATGATACATTATTCGCTTTAGTTGACGGTGTACTTAGATTTGAAAGAAAAGGAAGAGATAAAAAACAGGCTTCCGTTTATCCTGTAGAAAAATAGTACCTATGATGGGCTTCAAACATGCGTTGTTTGGAGCCTTTTCTAAATATGGGAGATAAAGATGTTTGCAGATAGAGCTAAAATATATGTAAAAAGTGGAAAAGGCGGAGACGGACATGTATCTTTCCGTCGTGAAAAATATGTACCAAATGGTGGTCCTGACGGCGGGGACGGAGGTCATGGCGGAAGTGTTATTTTTGAAGTTGATGAAGGAATGAACACATTAGCCAATTATCGTCATGTTCATAACTATAAAGCTGAAAATGGTGAAGATGGTGGCAAGAAAAACTGTCGTGGAAAAAATGGACAGGATATTATTCTGAAAGTTCCGGAAGGTACTGTTGTAAAAGAGTTAGAATCCGGAAAAGTTATTACAGATATGTCCGGTGAAAATAGACGTTATGTGCTTTTAACAGGAGGAAGAGGCGGTAAAGGTAATCAACATTATGCTACCAGTACCATGCAGGCTCCCAAATATGCACAGCCGGGACAGCCGGCAAAAGAATTGGAATTATTGCTGGAATTAAAGGTGATTGCAGACGTAGGTTTGGTTGGATTCCCGAATGTAGGTAAATCTACATTTCTTTCCCGTGTAACCAATGCAAAACCTAAGATTGCCAACTATCATTTTACTACTTTAAATCCTAATCTTGGTGTAGTAGATATGGAAGGCGGTAAGGGGTTTGTAATTGCAGATATACCCGGGTTAATTGAAGGAGCATCGGAAGGAATCGGTTTGGGTCATGAGTTCTTAAGACATATTGAACGTACCAAGGTTATGATTCATATTGTAGATGCTGCCGGAGTGGAAGGAAGAGATCCGATTGCAGATATTTATGCTATTAACAAAGAATTAGAAGCATATAATGAAGATATTGCTAACAGACCACAGGTGATTGCAGCCAATAAAATAGATTGTATTTACGACGAGGATGATAATCACGTAGAATTAATCCGTGCAGAATTTGAACCCAAGGGAATAAAAGTTTTTCCTATTTCTGCAGTAAGTGGTGAAGGTGTCCGTGAGTTATTATTCCATGTTCGTGAAATGTTAGATGGTTTGGACGATACAGTTACTGTATTCGAACAGGAATTTTTCCCTGAATTTGCAGGATTTGGCAACGAACCGTTTACCGTTACTTATGATGATTTAGAAGAAGAATATGTAATTGAAGGACCAAGAGTGGAAAGAATGCTTGGTTATACTAACTTGGAGAGTGAAAAAGGTTTTGCATTCTTCCAGAATTTCTTAAAAGAAACAGGGATTTTGGAACAGTTGGAAGAACTTGGTATTCAGGAAGGTGACACAGTTAGAATCTATGGTCATGTATTTGATTACTATAAATAAGGAGAAGAAAAATGACAAGTAAACAGAGAGCATATTTAAAGAGCCTTGCAAGTACTTTAGATCCTCTTTTTCAAATTGGAAAAGGAAGTGTAACACCGGAAGTAATTGAAGCAATCAGTGAAGCTTTTAATAATCGTGAATTGCTTAAAATTGCAGTATTGAAAAACTGTATGGATGATCCAAGAGCGATTGCAGAAGTTGTTGCAGAAAGAACACGTTCTCAGGTAGTACATGTAATCGGAAAGAAGATTGTATTATATAAACCTGATAAAAAGAACCCTAAAATTGTACTTCCACAATAGTATAAAGTCGATTGAATGATTGCACTTTATGTAAAATTGTACTTGATTTAATACAAAAAGAGAGCTACAATACAAGTAGTGAGTTTTTTTAAAGGAGATATTATAATGAGTAAAAAACGTGTTGGTATTATGGGAGGGACATTTAATCCTATCCATTTAGGACATTTAATTTTAGCAGAAAATGCATACGAAGAATTACAGCTGGATGAAGTATTATTTGTTCCGAGCGGTAATCCATATATGAAAGAATATGGTGATGTTTTGGATGCTAAAACAAGAATTGATTTAGTTGGTGAAGCTATCGAAGACAACAGTCATTTTGCGTTGTCCAGATTAGAAGTAGACAGAGGCGGAAACTCTTATTCTTATGAAACCATTGCAGAATTAAAGAAACAGAATCCGGACACAGAATATTTCTTTATGGTAGGTGCCGACAGTTTATTTATGATGGAAAAATGGATGTGTCCTGAAAAGATTTTTAATGAAGTAACAGTAGCTGTTGCAATTCGTGGTGGATATACAGATGATAAATTAGAAGAACAGATTAAGTTCTTAGAAGAAAAGTATAATACCAAGATTGCCAGATTACATTCCAGAAGTGTAGATATTTCTTCTACAGGAATCAGAGATCGTGTAAGACAGGGTAAGAGCATACGTTATATGGTTCACTACAAAACAGCAGAAGTGATTAAGAAAAAACGTCTTTATATTCCGGATGAAACAATCTAAAAGAATATAGAGGACAATTATATGAAGACTTTGGAACTGCAAAAGATACGAAAGCAGCTTATTAAAGCGCTGGACAGCAAACGATATGAACATACGCAGGGAGTTGCATATACTTCAGCTGCGTTGGCTATGCGTTATGGAGAAGACATTGAAAAAGCTGAACTTGCCGGTTTACTTCATGATTGTGCCAAATGTCTGGATAACGATAAAAAGATTCAAATTTGTAAAAAACATAACATTGAGATTAGTGAGGCAGAACAGAATAATCCATTTTTGTTGCATGCAAAAGTGGGAGGTTTTCTCGCTAAATCAAAATATAAAGTTGATGATGAAGAAATTATTGATGCAATTCTCTATCATACAACCGGACGTCCGGGAATGTCGTTGCTGGAAAAGATTGTTTATATTGCTGATTATATAGAACCGGGGAGAAGTCATTCACCTGATTTAGATGAAGTACGTAGATTATGTTTTACTGATTTGGATGAAGCTTTACTGAGGATATTGGAAGATATTCTGGTCCATTTGAGGGAAAGTAAAAAAGAAATCGATCCAATGACACAAATGACCTATGAATTTTATAAAAGGAAACAGAGTGAAGAATGAGTATAATTGAAACAATGATCAAAACATCGGTAGATGCTTTAGAGGATAAAAAGGGAGAAGACGTTAAAATTATTGATATTAGTGAAGTTTCTCCTATTGCAGATTGTTTTATTCTTGCAAGTGGTTCTAACAGAAGCCAGGTTCAGGCAATGGCTGATGCCGTAGCTGAAAAGATGCATAAAGAAGGTTTTGCCATGAAGCAGATAGAAGGCTATGATGGGGCCAATTGGATTCTGATGGATTTTGTAGATATTGTTGTGCATATTTTTGACAGAGAAAGCCGTAATTTCTATGATTTAGAGAGAATCTGGAAAGATGGTAAAGTAATTGAATTATAGTGAATGAAAAAAATCCTCAAGTCGATAAAGACTTGAGGAATTTTTGGCTCTATGTCAATATTTGGGGTTACATTCGTAAGAATGTAGCCCCATTACTATGTTTAGAGGCATTTTAATGTTTTGATTGAAAAATCATATTTATGGGCATGCGAAGAAAACCTTCCGTGCCAGTCTTTGTGTT
>JAFXGP010000083.1 GCA_017521195.1 Lachnospiraceae bacterium | reverse complement strand
AGTAAGCTAAAAATCCCTTCCCGAATCTTTTGCTCTGCTTCCTGCTGCTTCTCCTCTAACAACCTTTGCTTTTCTTCCTTGGCCTGATGCAAGAGCTGCTCCCTGGCATGAGCATTATAGTTTTCCCGCAGGGCAGCATCCTCTGCGGTAAGCTCTGCCCGAATCTGGGCAGCCAGAGGAAGGGCAGGCAGCTTTTGTTTGGCTTCCTTTCGAAGAAAAGTGGTAAGGATATCCACGTTTTCTGACAGCACAATCCGACTGGTTTCTTCCGTCAGCTTCCAGGTCAGGGTCTGCCTGGCTTCCAGATAAAGCTTGGGAATTGCCCCCTTTTTTCCTGTTCCCATTTCTATCCTACTTTGACTTTCCAGATGCAGGGAACGTGCCCAAAGCTGTAGGATACCACTTTCTCGTGCATAGTAGGATACCACTTTCTCGTGCATAAAGTGAGATTATCTTTTCTTCAATTCTGGAAGCATCTCACTGATACTTAGAAATTAACTTTGACTCAAACTTACCATTGTAGTTACTTGAAATATCCATCTAAAATTCACCATACTGACTTTTCAAATTTTTTGTAGAACGCCCATTTCTTTTGTTATTGGTCTAAGTATCTCATTTTTGATAAAAACTGTTATATCTGAATTCTTACCAAAAATACAAATTAATTTACACTACCAAAGGATTCCTGCAACACTGCAGGCAGCAAGTCCTTGACATTTCATCTATCCACACTTTTTGGATAACCCAGAGAAGGAAAGCATATATTTTGATTACTTTTGTTCATCAAATATATAGCAGAAAATCCAACTTATTTTTATGTCTTAACAAATAGATTCACTTTACAGATTAATACCCCTCCTAGTTTCTTCCAATTTTGATTTTAAATAATTTGCAATTTGAATTTGTCCATATTGTTTCGCGTACTCATAGGCATCTACTTTATCCAGTTGTCCGATAGAATAACATACCACAATATCAATACCATGTTCAACCAAAAATTTTACTACTTCATAATACCCACCATATATGGCTCCGAACAACGGATTCTTTCTTACCTTACTCACATCAAGTCTTGCACCTTTTTGATACAATAATTTAACAATATCAAGATGACCATTTTCAGCAGCACTACGGATAGGATTTCCTCCAGAAATATCTCCTTCTATATTTACATCCATACCACATTCGATAAGATATTCTACTATATTTCTTTTTCCCTGCGAAGCTGCAACATGTAGCCAAGACCCAAATATTGTATTTACATCTAATAATCCCTCATTATTTAATATCAATTCCCTCACTAAATCTAATTCATCATTTTTAATGGCATTTCTCATTTCTTTAATTATTTTTTTATCCATCTTTTTTTAATATTTTTAGTCTATTCCTTTCTTTTATTATCATCTTTGGCCTGCTAGTATTCCCAATTTTCTTAGTGCTTCAACTATCTCATCATAATCCCCTCCCATCTCATCAATCTCTTTTAAATCTGTCAATGAATTAAAATCATGTTGTCCCACAACACCATTAGGTGCCTATACAAGATTTTCTATTCCTACAATTGGATCAATGCTATACTTTCTTAATATTGCTTGACCTTCTTGAACCAATTCTTGTTGTGCAACTCCATCACAATCCTCTTTACTGAGCCGGTTGCCCGCTGCGTCATAGGAATACTTGGTGGCTGCCCCGTTCCGTGTCTCCTCCGCCAGCTGGCTGCGGAGATTATACCCATAGGAAATATCTATTTCCCTCTCCGTCCCATCTGGCAGGCACTGTCTCCCCTTCTTATGGATCCGGTTCCCGTTGCCGTCATATGTATAGCAGAAGCTTAAGAGGATTCGTTCCCCTTTTTTCGTTTCCAGCTTTTCTATGTTCCCAGACCCATCATACCGGTAGTCCGTCTCCACTCCATTCCCATAGGCAAGCTGCGTGATGCGGTTCATCCGGCCCAGAAGGTCATATTCATAGCGGGTGGTAACACCTGCCGGATCGGTCATGCTCCTGATACGCCCCGCCGGGTCATACTCATAGGCAAGGGTGAAAAGCATCAGTTCTAAGCTTCTCACCCTTCATTATCATAGAAGAATCTTATTTACAGAGATTTTCTCATAGTCTCGTCAGTATGACTTCGAAATACAGTTCCAGTGGACGGATATGGATGAGAATATTATATAGTGCAAGAGCCAGCTAATGTTATCAATACAAAGCTGGCTCTAATACTTACTATTCAGTCTTGATTTCGGATGCCCTTAAGTGCTCCCAAATGGTAAATTTCACCCCTTATTAGATTGTGACAATATATACCCAAACATTACCTTTAAAAATACCTCTTTAGCAATACTTATAATTAAATACAACTTTTATTCATAATTTCAAACATTTCTTCTATACTCTTACATATATAAATTGGATTCTCTATATCATCGCAATAAAATAAGTATACTCTTCCACTTGACATATCCCAATAATAATAATCTCCACCTCTGTCATTTGCTATGGGTATCATATTACTAGGAATAATATCCTCTTGCCTATCGTTTCTTATAACTTCCTCAAGACAACATTTTCCATACTTTAATGGTATGATTTCCGATATTTCGTATTCAAAATCATCTACAAAAAACTTGCATAAATTTATTTTGGTTCCATTATAATTAATATAAAATTGTTTTAATATTGTCGGGATTTCTATATTCCAACATTTTTCTACAGTTTTTATATCTTCTTCATTTATCGAATAACCTTCTCTGCGCTCTTTTATAAATTTATACATCTTATTTCTCTCCTTTTCTTGCTGGATTATAACTCGGTCCATGAACAGCATCATATTGTGCACATGCTCCAGAATGCGGTTTTGATGCATTATGGGCATCTTTTAGGACAAGTTCCAGCGTAAATGTATTACTTTCAACATTGTAATCATCTACATGGTGCCATACATATCCATCTGGTGTATCATCAAATTTAAACTTTAAATTTGCTAAATCAAAATCACTACTCCTAGTCCCAGTTGCTGGAATTGTTATCTTTGTCTCCACTCTATTAATTGTATGCATATATGAAGTTCCTTGGAAACTAACACCTCCATTAGCCGTCTTTTTAACTCCTGTATATCCTTTACTTATAGCTCTTTCAGCTGGATTATATTTTGCATTATATTCTTGTGCCGCCCTATTAGCAATATCTTGTAAAGGAGAAGTACTACCACTCTTATTTACACGTTTAACATTAGTTAAATTCGAATCATTTACTTCTGATGTTCGACAATCCAAAGTACTTTGATTACTTTGATTCTTATACCCACTCGGATCATAATACATCACCGGATTATTCCCACAGTAAGCATACAGATTCAACCCATCTCCTCGATAGGTATCTTCCTGCATAAATCTGCCTATCTCAGGATGATAGTACCTGACTCGTAAATAGTACTGTCCTGTCTCCCTGTCATACTGTTGTCCGGTATAGAGGAAATGGTTCTCTAAGGCTTCCTTTGATTCCCATAAATTCCCAAAGGCCTCATAACAATAACAATTCTCTGCTTCTCCATCCCTTCCGGTCAGATAGAGGGTACTCCCCTGCTCATCTTGGT
>JAFXGP010000082.1 GCA_017521195.1 Lachnospiraceae bacterium | reverse complement strand
GGTATTACTATCGAAATCGATAGCAATATCTTTCAGATTATTGAATTTCAGCATGTAAAACCAGGTAAAGGTGCAGCTTTCGTTAGAACAAAGCTTAAAAATATCAAGAGTGGCGGCGTAATTGAAAAAACATTCCGTCCTACAGAAAAATGTCCTCAGGCTCGTATCGATAGAAAAGATATGCAGTACTTATACTCTGATGGAGATTTATTCCACTTTATGGATCAGGAAACATTCGAACAGATCGCATTAAACGAAGAATCTGTTGGGGATGCTCTTAAATTCGTAAAAGAAAATGATGTTTGTAAAGTATGTTCTCATAATGGTAGTGTATTCGCAATCGAACCACCTTTATTTGTAGAACTTGAAATTACAGATACAGAACCAGGTTTCAAGGGTGACACAGCAACAGGTGCTACAAAACCGGCTGTAGTAGAAACAGGTGCTACTGTATATGTACCATTGTTCGTAGAAATGGGTGACAAAATTAAAATCGATACTCGTTCCGGAGAATATTTATCCAGAGTATAATTCGAGTGCAGTTTTAAGCTGAATTAATAAAAGTAAGACAACAGACTTGTTCTGTTGTCTTTTTTTGCGAAAATTTGGAGGGAAGCCATAGGGGTCTGAGATAAGGAGAACACTATGGAATTACAGGAATTTATAAAGAAAACAGTAAAAGCATTGGAGGAATATTACGGGGAAAATGTAGAAGTTAAAACTCATAGTATATATAAGAATAATGGCATTTTATTGCAGGGAGTTTGTGTGCTTGAGCGGGGAATGAATATAGCTCCTACAGTGTATCTGAATGATTTTTGGGTCGAATATGAAGAGGGAAAAACATTTGGAGAAATCATGAGAAGAATCGTTGAAATTATAGAAAAGAATAAAGTTACGAAGCAATTAGACGTAGATTTTTTTATGGATTATGAACAGGTGAAGAAGAAGTTGGTTTTACGCCTGATTAACAAGGAGAAAAACGTAGAATTGTTGAAACGGGTACCTCATTTGGAATTTGCAGATTTGGCTATTGTGTGTCATTGTCTTATGATTACTGAGGAAATAGGAAATGGTTCTATCTTAATCTATAAGCAACATTTGGAAAATTGGGGAATTACGGAAGATACATTATTTCACGATGCTTTTAAAAATAGCCCTGCAATCGAACCTTATAGTATATTACGGGTTAGTGAAATGGTGAAAAATATATTAAGTGATAATGTGCGGGAGCAAATAGATGAAATATGCGAAGAGGATTCTGCGTATAAAGAAGAACTTTGGGAAAACACATTAGAAGCTATGGCTATGGAAATTGAAGAAAAGCATGTTCCTATGTCTGTACTGACCAATAGCAGACGTTATTATGGTGCAGCCAGCTTAGTATATCCGGGAATTTTGGAAACCCTTGGAGAAATGTTACAGGATGATTTTTATATTTTGCCAAGTTCAGTCCACGAAATAATTTTTATAGGTAAGAGTGAAGGGATAGAGGTTGCGACTCTAAATGATATGATTGAAGAAGTTAACAGAACACAGGTAGAGGAAGAGGAGATACTTTCGAATCATGCATATTTTTATGAAAGAAAAAGCAAAAATCTCGTATCTGTATAAAATTAGAAAATCATATAAAAAAAGACATTTAGTCGTTTAGAGTAAGAACCTTAACATTGACATAACATTGCTATTATGGTAATATGGACAATGGTTGTAATAAATTTGTAATAATTTACGATTGACAGCCGTTGTTCCATGCACCCGTAGTCTAATGGATAGAACGGAGGCCTCCGACGCCTTTAATGCAGGTTCGATTCCTGTCGGGTGCATTTTGTATTAGTTGTGAAAGGAGTTTTTATGGATAAAACAAATTTGAATGAGAATGCAGGAGATGGAAAGCAGAAATTACAGGCTCAAATTTCACGCTTAGTTCAAATGTGTAAAGAAAGTAAAAAGGTAATGATTGTAATAGCGGTATTTTTGCTAATTATAATCGGGGCCTTGGCTGTAATTACTTTTTCAGAAAAGAAAGAAGAAGTGGTTGCGACAACAGAAGCTGAAGTGGCTGCTGAAGAGGATGAAATTGTGGTGCCGGAAGAAGCTTTGGAAAAAGATGCATATCCGGAAGTAAACAATTTAATTAAGCAGTATTATCAGGCATTAGTTGATGGGGATATGGAGACCATTAAGAGCATCAAGAGTTATGTAGATGAGGAAGAAGAACTCAAGATTATTAAAAAGAGTGAGTTTATCGAAAGCTATCCAACCATTATTGTGTATACAAAAAAGGGGTTGGAAGAAGGTTCTTTTATAGCATATGTTCAGTACGAGGTTAAGTTTAAAGATATAGAAAAAACTGCACCGGGTCTTAATACTTTGTATGTATGTGTTAAAGAAGACGGAACTTATTATATTAACTCTGGTGAGCTTGAAGAAAGTCATATAGAATATTTGAAAACTATTTCTCTACAAAATGACGTAGTAGATTTATTTAATACAGTTCAGGTAGCATATAATGATACTAAGACACAGGATGAAGCATTAAGTACATTTTTGGACGAATTGCCTAACTTACTTGCAGAAGCGGTAAGCGAAGCAATGATTGAACAGGAAGCAGCAGAAGAAGCATTACATCCGGAAAAAGAGGAAGAAGGTCCGGAAGTAGTTTTAGTAGTGACTAAAGTGAAAACAACTGATGTTGTAAATGTACGTAGTTCAGACAGTGTTGAGGCTGATAAACTTGGGAAAACAACCAAAGGTCAGGTGCTAGAGTTAGTGGAAGAGCGCTTGAATGGTTGGTCTAAAGTTATCTTTGATGGAAAAGAAGGTTTTATTAAATCAGAATATTTGCAGCCGGAAGAAACGGAAATGCAGTTAAGTACAGAAGTTCCGGAAGGAGCTAGTGTAGAAAGCATGGATACTCTGGATAAGAATTATCCTAAAAAAGGAAAAGTTACTGATGCTGTTAATATCAGAAAGACTTCCAGTATAGAAGCAGATGTTGTAGGTCACTTGAATAAAGGGGAATCCGTTGAAATTCTTGATGAATTGAATAATGGTTGGACTAAAATTAAATATTCAGATGGCGAAGCTTATATAAAATCTGATTTTGTTAAGGTAGAAGGAACACAGAGTTCTGCAACAGAAGCAACTGTGGTTACAGAAAGTGAGACAGATGAAACAAAATCAGAACAGACACCGGGAGTGTCAAAAAAGGGAAAAGTTACTGAAACTGTAAGAATGAGAAGAACACCTAACTTGGATGGTACAGTTATAGGACTTTTAGCTAAAGGTTCTGAAATTGAAATTATCGAACAGTTGGAAGATGGTTGGACTAAGATTAAACGAACCAATGGCGAAGCTTATGTAAAATCTGATTATGTTGAAATGCAGTAAATAGGGAAAAGAAAAAGAGAACCTGTTGTTGGAGATGTCTGACAGCAGGTTTTTTGACTGCAATATACAGAAATACTTGTATACATAAAATTTTACAATTTAGTGTAGAAAAGTATTGCAATGGAAAAAAATATGGTATAAAATAAGTACTGTTCATAACGAAAGTATTATTGTATTCTGAAAAGTATATTTTATATGTAATGAGATACGGATACTTTGTGTATATATGAATAGAAATTAAGTAAATGCAGGTATTATAAATGCCTATGAAACAGGAGGAATAAATATGTCTTACGTTGACGAAATAATTGATTTAGTGGTAGAGAAAAACCCAGCACAGCCGGAATTTCATCAGGCTGTAAAAGAAGTATTAGAATCTCTTAGAGTTGTAGTGGAAGCACATGAAGAAGAATACAGAAGAGATGCATTATTAGAAAGAATGGTGAATCCGGAAAGACAGATTATTTTCCGTGTTCCATGGGTAGATGATAAAGGACAGGTACAGGTTAATACAGCTTATCGTGTACAGTTTAACTCTGCTATCGGACCATATAAGGGAGGTCTTCGTCTTCATCCATCCGTAAACTTAGGGATTATTAAATTCTTAGGTTTTGAACAGATTTTCAAAAACTCCTTAACAGGACTTCCGATTGGCGGTGGTAAAGGTGGTTCTGACTTTGACCCTAAGGGAAAATCAGACAGAGAAGTTATGGCATTCTGCCAGAGCTTTATGACAGAGCTTACAAAATATGTAGGTGCTGATACCGACGTTCCTGCAGGTGATATCGGTACAGGTGCAAGAGAAATCGGTTACATGTATGGTCAATATAAGAGATTAACCAACCGTTACGAAGGTGTTCTTACAGGAAAAGGTTTATCTTACGGTGGATCTTTAGCAAGAAAAGAAGCTACAGGTTATGGTTTATTATACTTAACAGCTGAAATGTTAAAATCTAATGGTTCCTCCATCGAAGGAAAAACAGTTGCAGTATCCGGTGCAGGTAACGTGGCTATTTATGCTATTCAGAAAGCACAGCAGTTAGGTGCGAAACCGGTAACATGTTCTGATTCTACAGGCTGGATTTATGATCCGGACGGAATTGATGTTGAATTATTAAAAGAAGTAAAAGAAGTTAAACGTGCAAGATTAACAGAATATGCAGCAGCAAGACCAAATGCACAGTACCATGAGGGTAAAGGTGTATGGAGTGTAAAAGTGGATGTAGCTCTTCCTTGTGCAACACAGAACGAATTACAGCTTGAAGATGCAAAACAGTTAGTAGCTAACGGATGTATCGCAGTTTGTGAAGGTGCTAACATGCCTACTACATTAGAAGCGACAGAATACTTACAGAACAATGGTGTATGGTTTGTTCCGGGTAAAGCTGCTAATGCCGGTGGTGTTGCAACTTCTGCTTTAGAAATGAGTCAGAACTCTGAAAGACTTCATTGGACCTTTGAAGAAGTAGATGGAAAATTACAGCAGATTATGGTTAATATTTTCCACAACTTAGATAAAGCTGCAAAAGATTATGGTATGGCAGGCAACTACGTTGCAGGTGCTAATATTGCCGGATTCTTGAAGGTTGCAGAGGCTATGACAGCTCAGGGGATTGTGTAAGGTAAGTTTATTGCATAGCAGGATGAGAAAGATTCTAAATTGATATTTGGACAATTTAAGATTAAAAGATAGTTAAAATTCCCGGAACAGAGATGTTTCGGGAATTTTTCATATGGAATAGAGTTGGGAGCAGATGAATGGTGAAAATATCTGAGGCCAATCTGCTAAAATAGCAAAGAAAATGAGGTGTGGGCAGATGAAACGTAAAATTGTACAAGGTTAATCTGTGGAATCTACAAGAAATATGATAATATTGTGTTGTAAAAGCAGATTGAAGTGAGAATAGTAAAGATTAAGGATGTATAGAAGGATTGTAAAGAGCTTATAAGACTAAAATAGGAAGATTAAATTGAAAAAAATAACTTATTAAGATGTCAATGAGAAAATAAAGGAGTATTTAATGAAAGATTCTAATAATATTATCGGCAAAGCAAATGGAGCCACATCATACTTTGTTTTATCAAGAAACAATAAATTAACTTTAAAGCAGAAAATTCAGAAAACAAGATTTCAATTAAGGAAGAAATGGATAGAAAAGCACATATCAGCTAACGGACATACTTTAGATGAAGTGTGTCAGTATGTTCAGGAGAAGTATGGGTTTAGGGAAGTGACAAGAGCGTGTTCAGGTGTTCAATATGAATATGAAGAAATGAGAACTTCTTTCATGATAACACATGCACCGGAACTATTGGGAGAGTATGCAAAGCATCCGGAGTTGAAAGGACATAGCGAAGAAGAGATACGTGAATTTATGGCACAGGTAGAAGTAAGAAAAGAGATAGCCAAGAATGTGCCAAAAGAAAAATTCGATATTGACTTCCATAAATATGAAAAGAAAATTTGCGATACTGAGATGCATGTTATTATTGAGAAGAAATATGAATACATTGGTGGAGGTGCCAGTGGTAAAAAAACGATTAAAGATTTTAATAAAATGTATAAGGATGTGTATCGTTATTATGGTGTGACTGAAGAAGACATTGCGAAAAAGACTAAGAGGTATGATATGGTGGTTAGAACCTTAGCGAGACGTTAGAAGGAGAAGGTTATGCGCATAGAACACATTGCAATGTATGTAAATGATTTGGAAAAGACAAGAGAGTTCTTTATGAAATATTTTAGTGCAATATCTAATGAAGGATATTATAATAAGAAAACAGATTTTCGATCATACTTCTTAAGTTTTGAGGATGGAGCAAGACTGGAGATTATGAAGAAGCCTCAGATGGAAGATGATGAAAAATTTTTAAAGCGTACAGGGTATATTCATATTGCTTTTAGTCTTGGAAGTAAAGAAGCTGTTGATGAATTAACAGAAAAACTAAAGAAGGATGGATATGCGATTGTTAGTGGACCAAGAACCACGGGTGATGGTTATTATGAAAGTTGTATCGTTGGAATAGAAGGAAATCAGATTGAGATAACGGTATAGTTGGTAAAAAATATTGGAGGAAAGAAAAAATGAAAGTATTATTGATTAACGGAAGTCCAAGAGCAAATGGCAATACAGCACTTGCACTGGAAGAAATGGTAAAAGTATATACAGAGGAAGGAATTGAAACAGAGATTGTTCATGTGGGAAACAAAGATGTACGAGGATGTTTGGCATGTACATCCTGCTACAAAGATGGAGTCTGTGTTATAGATGATATTGTAAATGAATGTAAAGCAAAATTTGAAGAATGTGATGGTATGGTAGTTGCCAGTCCGGTTTATTATGCCTCTGCAAATGGAACTTTAATTTCTTTCTTAGACCGTTTATTCTATAGTTCCCATTTTGATAAACGCATGAAAGTTGGAGCAAGTGTGGCGGTAGCAAGACGTGGTGGATGTTCTGCAACATTTGATCAGTTGAATAAATATTTTACCATCAGTGGAATGCCTGTGGCATCCAGTCAGTACTGGAATAGTGTACACGGTGCAGCACCGGGACAGGCAAGTGAAGATGCAGAAGGTTTACAGACTATGCGTACTCTTGCAAAAAATATGGCCTTTCTTATGAAGAGCATTGCTCTTGGCAAAGAAAAGTTTGGATTGCCTGAGAAGGAAACGCCACAGCGTACCAATTTTATTCGATAAATAAGAATTAAGAAGTCTATTTTAAACCATTGTTGAAATATGAGATAAAGAAGTATGGATTCATCTTGAATATATGAAATATGAATGTTATAATACTTCGGAACTGAATAAATGAATCAGGTGTCAGAAATACTTTATGAGTATATTTTGGTGAAAAGGGAAACAGGTGCAAGTCCTGTACGAACTCGTCACCGTAATTAGGGAGCTAAGCCGATAGATCACTGGGAAACTGGGAAGAGGGCAGATGCGATGAACTATAAGCCGGGAGACCTGCCTGATTTGAAGTACGGGAGCGAAAGCTTAAAACCACGAGGCATTGGTTGTACACAAATCTGTCTTTTCAGAACAGTTTTATTTGTATGCAAAGAGTTATCGCTTTGATAACTCTTCTTTTTGTTATTGTCCTTATGTCTTAAAACTAATGTATATCATTAATTTATGATAGAAAGTAATATTCGGGGAAGTGGATGAAATTTCCATACGAGCCCGTCGCCGTGATGCGAATAAATTGTATAAATCCTTACCGGATGCCACAAATCGGGAAAAGTCATTGGAAGCAAATTCTGAGAAGACGGATTTATGTATCGCTAAGTCGAAATATCCGAATATTATAATCCTTTGTGATAAACCGCGAGTGCCGGTGAAAAGGGAAATTATATTGAATTTTAGGAGGAAAAGAAAAATGAGATTTATGAAAAACAAAAGAATTCATTCGTTAATCCTTTGTATGATGCTTATTGTGGCTATGGCATTTGGAACAGTTGGATGTAACACAAAGAAACAGGATGACAAAGTTGCAGAAGTAGTGGTACAGGAAACTACAGATAACGAACAGTCAGAGTCCGTGGAAGAAAAAACTGCGGAAAGTACAGCAGAAGTACGTGGTGAAGGCCAGACAGTATTTTTATTTACTGTAGTAGATAAAGATGGGAATGAAACTAACTTTGAAATTCATACTGACAAAGAAACAGTAGGAGAAGCATTACTTGATTTGGAATTGATTTCCGGAGAAGATAGTGAATATGGTTTGTTTGTAAAAGAAGTAAATGGTATTATAGCAGATTATGGTGTAGATCAGACTTATTGGGCTTTTTACGTTGATGGAGAGTATGCTATGTCAGGTGTAGATACTACAGTTATTGAAGAAGGTAAAGCATACGCATTTAAAGTGGCTAAATAATGAAGATTACAATAAGAGAAATGGCAGTATTTGGGATGCTGGGGGCTCTGATGTATGCTTCGAAGATGATTATGGAGATTGCACCTAATGTTCATTTGTTAGGAGTTTTCACCATAGCTTTTACAGTAGTATATGGAAAAAAAGCCTTGTATCCAATTTATATATTTATTCTTATACTGGGAGTATTTAACGGGTTCGCGACTTGGTGGATACCCTATTTGTATGTGTGGACGGTGCTTTGGGCAATTACGATGTTACTTCCAAAGAAAATGCCGAAAAAAGTTCGGCCAATTGTATATATGGTAGTTAATGCCTGTCATGGTTTTTTGTATGGGACTTTGTATGCACCGGCTCAGGCAATTTTATTTGGGTTGAGCTTTGAAAAGATGATTGCATGGATTGTGACCGGCCTTCCTTTTGATTTTGTTCATGGTGTAAGTAATTTTTTGTGTGGTATACTTATTGTGCCAATTATATGTGTTTTGCTAAGATTGGAACAGAACTATTGTGAATATTAGTTAAACTTGGAAACATCTCTACGTATCGTAGGTGGCAGAAATACCTTTGTATGTTTATGATATACATAGAAAGAGATATAGGGAAAATCCTAAGCTACAAAAAACTATGATATGAAGGGAGGAAAACTTATGAATCCATATGTTACAGGAACAGTTATTAAGGAATTAAGAGAGAAGTGTCAGTTAACACAAGCAGAACTGGCAGAGAAATTAGGGGTGTCAGATAAGACTATTTCAAAATGGGAAACTGCCAAGGGTTATCCGGACATTTCATTGTTAGAATCAATCGCTAAGGTTCTTGAAGTTTCAATTACAGAATTGGTTACCGGAAATCCAATCAGCAATGTAAACGTTTCCGGGAATATGTTAAAATCAAAGTTTTATGTGTGTCCGGTTTGTGGAAATATGATTCACAGCATGGGAGAAGCTGTGATGCAATGTCACGGAATCTTGTTGAAACCATGTCAGCCGGAAGAAACTGATGTGAAGCATATGATATTTATTGAAAGGGTGGAAGATGAATATTATATTCGCATAGAGCATGATATGAAAAAACAGCATTATATTTCTTTTATTGCAGCATTGTCATCGGATAAGATGCAGATGATAAAACTTTATCCGGAAGGAAATGCAGAAGCAAGAGTTAAGATGAATGGTGTGAAAAAGGTTATGTTCTATTGTAACAGAGATGGTTTGTTTTCTGTTAATATTGTGAAAGGAATTGATGATAAACAATATTGTTATGATAATGCAGAAGAACGTAGAGCATTAGAAGAAGTTGCGAAGAAGTTGTTTGGATAAGATTTTAAAAGGTTTATCTAAGGTATAAATGATAGCATTAGTAGAAGTTATTTTAGTGTCAAAAGAATGATTTCTGTAATAGCAAATTGAACTTACAATTTTTAGTTAAAAAATAGAAGAATGCGAGGGAATTCTAATGAGATTATTATATGCCGAAGATGAGCCGGCTCTATCTGAAGCGGTTGTTGATTATTTGACATATCATAAATATATTGTAGATGCGGTGTATGATGGTGAAGAAGCCTATGATTATGCGATATCCGGCGAATATGATGGTATTATTCTTGATATAATGATGCCGAAAAGGGATGGATTAGAAGTTTTGTCTGCACTTCGCAGAAATGGATGTAAGACACCGATGCTTTTGCTGACTGCAAAAACGCAGGTGGAAGATCGCATTCGTGGTCTGGATGCAGGAGCGGACGATTATCTTCCAAAGCCTTTTGATATGGGAGAGTTAATAGCAAGAATCAGAGCAATGCTTAGACGTCGGGAAGAATTTCATCCGGATTTGATTTCTTATGGAGATTTGACTTTAAATATGCAGTCAGGGGAAATTTGTGTGGGAAACCAATCTCTTCAGTTGCCTAAGCAGGAATATCGTTTGATGGAGCAGCTTATGTTGAATCATACAATGTATATGTCGACGGAAGATTTATTAATCAAAGCTTGGGGATTTAATACAGAAACTGATATAAATAGTGTTTGGTTATATATTTCATATTTACGGAAACGATTGGATGCAATGAATTCAAAGGTAGAGATTGTTTCTAAACGAAATATTGGTTATAAATTGGAGTTTCAGCCATGACAAAGATATTAAAAAGACGTTTCATTATTTTTACCATGACAGCAGTTACCTGTTTATTGCTTTTCATAGTCCTTGCTATTAACGGTCTTAATTGGATGATGCTGGATCGTCAGTCTGACATGGTATTGGAGACACTTGTGGATGCAGATGGTATTTTTCAAAAAATGGATTTTAACCGTCCGCCTCATTTTATACGACCTTTGAATATGGACAGGATGCGTTCTTCGCGTTTTTTTATTGTTAGCAGTGATGCAGTAGGCAATATTATGGATGTAAATGTGGAACAAATCTCTTCCATAGATAGTAAAACTGCTCAAAATTATGCCTTAAAAGTGTTGAAGACGGATAAAGAGTATGGAAGAGTGGATGGATATAAATATGCAGTGAAAAAAATGGGAGCTGATAAGCTTATTTTTTTTATGGACACATCAGAACAAAGCGGAAGCTTTTATATGGTTCTATTTATGTCTACAGCTATAGCGGCACTATGTTGGATAATTTTACTGATTATTGTTATTGTACTTTCCGGAAAGGTAATACGTCCTGTGCTGGTTGGGATGGAAAAGCAAAAGCAGTTTATCACCAATGCAGGACATGAGATGAAAACACCACTGGCTATTATTCAGTCAAATAATGATACCATGGCATTGATTTATGGCGAAAACAAGTATAATGCACACATACGTAATCAGACAAAACGATTGAATGTATTGATGTCTAATTTGTTGACTCTTGCAAAACTGGATGAAGAAATACTGTTACCGAGAGAAAATGTAAATATCAGCCATATTACCAAGGAACTATTGCCGGTCTATGTAGAAGAAGCACAAGGAAAAAATATTCATTTTCAAATACAGATTGAAGAAGACATTGTGATTCAGATGAATAAAGAAAGCTATCGACAGTTTTTGACGATCATTTTGGATAATGCTCTTAAATATACAACCGATAATGGGACAATTCAATTATCACTGGGACGGAACGGAAAGCATATCCAAATGATAGAGGAGAATACCTGCGATACTTCCCATGAATCGGATCCTGAGAGATTATTCGAACGATTTTATCGTGGTGATATGGCCAGAACTCAAGAGAAGGAAACTTCCGGATATGGAATTGGTTTGTCTGCTGCCAGAGCAATTTGTGAGAATTTTAACGGAACGTTGAAAGCAGAGTACCCTTCTTCTGATAGTATTCGATTTACTGCCAGGTTTTAAGAATTTAATAAAAGTTTATTATCCCTTCTTAGGTTATTAATACGTAGGAAGGGATTTTTTGTGCAAATAATAAATTATGTTGACAATATCGATAGTCGATAATATACTAAAAGTAGGAAATATCGTGTATCGATATTAAAAATATGGAATACACATATTTGGAATGAACTTTATAGATGTTAAAAAGCAGAATTGGAGGTGTCAAACTATAAATAGTCAAGAGGTTTTTGATAAAAATATTAAGCTATAAAAAGGGTAACTTTAATAGACCATCTGAATGCACCGTATTTCAGATGGGACAGATAAATATATGTAGGGTAGGCATTAGCGAAGT
>JAFXGP010000081.1 GCA_017521195.1 Lachnospiraceae bacterium | reverse complement strand
CCAGTCAACAGGCAACCAGTATTATAATGCTTCTTTGCTTGCTAATGCTTCTTCATTTGTTGGATCGGTATATCTTAAGAAATACCAAGAAGAACCGGCCCACTGAGGCATGGTATCTGTTTCTCTTTCCGCAGGACCTCCACAACATGGACAAGTTGTTTTTACCCAATCTGTCATAGCTGCTAATGGAGATTCTCCGTTGTCAGTTGGCATATAGCTGTCAACTTCAGGAAGTTCTAATGGTAATTCTTTTTCATCAAGGGCGACATAACCGCATTTTTCACATTTTACAATCGGAATAGGTTCTCCCCAATAACGCTGTCTGGAGAATACCCAGTCACGAAGTTTGAAGTTGGTTTTTGCAGTTCCGATTCCTTTTTCTTCTAAGAAAGCAATGATTTTTTCCTTAGCTTCTGCTACAGAAAGACCGTTTAAAAAGTCTGAGTTTACAAGTGTACCTGTAGCAACATCTGTATAAACAGCTTCCTGTACACTTACATCACTGCCTGCTACTACTTCAATAATAGGCATGTTAAATTTCTTAGCGAAATCCCAGTCTCTTTCATCATGAGCCGGAACTGCCATAATAGCACCTGTACCATAAGTCATTAATACATAGTCAGAAATCCAGATTGGAATTTCTTTGCCGTTTACAGGATTGATTGCACATAAACCGTCAATCATAACACCGGTCTTGTCTTTGGCAAGTTCTGTACGTTCAAAATCAGATTTACGGGATGCCATTTCTCTGTATTCAACTAATGCATCATAATTTTTTAATTCATCTTTATATTTTTCAATGATTGGATGTTCCGGAGATACTACCATGTAGGTTGCACCGAATAATGTATCCGGTCTTGTAGTGTATACACGTAATTTATCTTCTTTTCCTGCGATTGCAAAGTCAACTTCTGCACCTTGAGATTTACCAATCCAGTTTTTCTGGGAAACTTTTACTCTCTCAATGTAATCAACATCATCTAAGTCCTGAATTAATTTGTCAGCATATTCTGTGATTTTTAACATCCACTGACTCTTAACTTTACGAACAACTTCTGCACCGCAACGTTCACAAACACCATTAACAACTTCTTCGTTGGCAAGACCAACTTTACATTCTGTACACCAGTTGATTGGCATTTCAGATTTGTATGCAAGTCCGGCATTGAATAATTTTAAGAAAATCCACTGTGTCCATTTGTAGTAGTTTGGATCTGTGGTATTAACTTCTCTATCCCAGTCAAAAGAATATCCTAAAGAATGAAGCTGGTTTTTAAATCTTTCTACATTATTTTTAGTAACAATCTTTGGATGGATATGATTTTTAATCGCATAGTTTTCTGTAGGAAGACCGAACGCATCCCATCCCATTGGATATAATACGTTGTATCCCTGCATTCTTCTTTTTCGCGCTACGATATCTAATGCTGTATATGGTCTTGGATGACCTACATGAAGTCCCTGTCCTGATGGATATGGGAATTCTACCAATGCATAAAATTTTGGTTTGGAATAATCATTGGAAGTTTCGAAAGCTTTTTCATCGTCCCAAACTTTCTGCCATTTCACTTCCAACTCTTTGTGATTGTATGGTTGTGCCATTTGTATCCTTCTTTCTACCTATTTTATCTATTAATAAGTCTAAAAATATAGTCTTTGCTATTGTAATCCTTTCCCAATTTGATGTCAAGTAAATGGATTATTTTAAAAGAATGGTTTCACAATAAAATAAATGTGGTATGATAGAGACATTCTAATAATTAAGAAAGCGAATATTATATGACTACAACTTATACTCAGAAAAAAATTGCAATTATAAATGACCTTGCAGGATATGGAAAATGTGCATTAACCGTATCTATTCCAATTATATCGTCCATGCGTGTTGCGGCCTGTCCTATCCCAACTTCTGTATTTTCTAATCATACAGGTTATCCAAGTTTTCATTTTAAGGACTTAACCGATGAGATGATTCCTTATATGGAACAATGGAAAAAACTGAATTTCTCTTTTGACGGAATTATTTCCGGTTATTTAGGTTCTAAGGAACAGATAGATATTGTCGCTGATTTTATTAAAGATTTCAAAAAGGAAAATACTTGCGTCATTATCGATCCGATTATGGGGGATCACGGAAAGACGTACTCTGCTTATACATCTGAAATGTGTTTAAAGATGAAAGAATTGGTAAAATATGCAGACGTTTTGACACCTAATATTACGGAGGCTTGTATTTTGACAGATACTCCTTATAAAAATAGTTGGCAAAGAAAAGAAATCATAGAAATTGCTGAGAAGTTATCCTCCGCCGGCCCTTCTAAAGTTGTTATTACAGGAATAAATCAGAAAACATATATTACAAATTTATGTTTTGTAAGGGATGAAGAACCGGTATTTATCAGTACCCATAGAATTGGTACGGGAAGACATGGAACCGGGGATATCTTCACCTCTATGATTGCGTCTGATGCTGTAAATGGTGTGGAGTTCAAAGAATCTGTACGAAAGGCAGCACATTTTATTAAAAAATGTATTCAACACTCTATTGATTTAGGTGTTCCTGAGCCTGAAGGTGTTGTGTTTGAAGAGTTATTATATATGTTAAATAAATAGTATGATAAAATATTTATTTAAAAGAAAGAGTAAATATAAATTGGAGTAAAAAACATGCTGAACGAATCAAAAACATTAGAAGCTTTAAAAAAATTCATTTTAGTTTGTGAAGAACTTCGCAGCGAACACGGATGTCCCTGGGACAAAGCCCAGACCCATGAATCCCTTCGTATGCAATTAATCGAAGAAGCCTACGAAGCGGCAGATGCTATGTTGAATTATCAAACTAAAGGCGAAATTGATAATCTGCGTGAAGAATTAGGTGATATCCTTCTGCAGGTAGTGTTGCATAGTGTGATTGCTGAAGAAGAACATATTTTTACCTTGGAAGATGTGGTGAACGAAATTACTGAAAAAATGATTCACAGACATCCTCATGTATTTAATCGTGACAATCAGGATGAAAATAAAAAGACTTGGGAAGAATTAAAAGCTGAAGAAAAATCTAAGGATACTACTCCTTTGCTTCACGGCATACCAAAAGCATTGCCTGCTCTTCTGCGCTCTGCCAAAGTTCAGAAAAAGGCCGCTGTAAACTATCATCATAAAATGGATGTAGAGTTTTCGGTTTCTCAGATTGCTCTTTTGGCAAATCAATTAGAAAAGGTTACATCTAAAGAGAAAAAAGAAAAACTTATGACTTCTATGCTCTATCATATGACTAATGTAGCCTGGCAGGAAAATATTAATCTGGAAGAATGTTTGATGAAAAATATTGATACTGTGATTAATTCATTAGAACCATAATAAAAAGCCCCAAGATTTGGGGCTTTCGCTATGCTTAGTTTTTACCGCAGCATTTTTTATATTTTTTTCCGCTTCCGCAAGGACATGGATCATTTGGATATACTTTTTCTTCTTTTACAATAGTTGTAGAAGATTTCTGTTCTTTGTATAAAGCTTTTCTTGTATCTTCATCAAAAATAGCTTCCCATTCTTCTAATCCGTATAACCAGTCAGCCTGCGCTGCTACCATGTTTTTGTAAAGAAGTGCTTTGTCGAAACCTAAGTTAACAACAGTATCTTCTTCCATATCATCGATAGGATTTGGATTTACTAAACTATCGTTGATTCCATCTAAGAAACCTGTCATAGTCATAACACTTACTTCGTATTTGTCTGCTAATTCTTTTACAGTACCTGTTACTACTTCATCAGGATTTTTCAAAAGAGATGCATAGATTTCTGTTTCTGCTTCGAAATAAGTATTCCAGAATCTCTGTAAATCACCTTTGTTTGCTGTTTCAGAATATGCGGTATCACGCCATTTTTTTAATAATGCCATAATTTTTGTCCTTTCTGTATTTTAAAATATAAATTTTTCTCTTATAAACGTTTGTAGTATACATGAAAATATACCAAAAGTCCAGTGTTTCATGTTATTACTAAATTACATATAACATGAAAATGTAATACTATATTTTTTCACTAAAAATATTTTTGTAGCCTTCACCATAAATTTCAGCAGCACTGGAGATAATCATAAAAGCTGTTCCATCTTCTTCTTTTACAATTTCTTCTACATGGGGGGCAATCTGTTTTCTTACAACGCACATAATAACACGTTTCTTTTCATTACTATATGCACCTTCTCCCTCCAGATAAGTTACTCCTACATCCAGTTCTACAAGAAGTCTTGTGGCAATGTTCTGCCATTCATTACTGATAATGTAAATCAATTTAGCACCATCTGCACCATAAAGTACAATATCAAATACGATACTCATTAGAAAAACACCAATGGCTGCATAAAGTGCCGAGTCTGTATCATCAAATACAAAAGCAGACATTAATACTACTGCCATATCACAAATTAAAAACAATCGTCCTGTCTTTAAATGTGGAAATTTTAGTCGTAAAACTTTAACAATAATGTCTGTACCTCCGGTAGTTGCTCCGGCTTTGAAAATAATACCTATCGCAATAGAAGCAAGTGCAGAGCCGGCAATTGTTGCCAATAAAGGATCTGTGGTCACAGGAGGATATTGGGCTAAAATATTGGTAAATATAGATCCCATAAAAGTTGCATAAATAGTAGAAATAATAAATTTAAATCCGAATTTATACAATCCCAACAATAAAATCGGGATATTCATTATTAAAATAAGTGTACCAACTTCAATGTGTACAATTCGGTTAATAATCATTGCTAAACCGGAAACACCTCCCGGAGCAATATCATTGGGATCTAAAAACCGACTGATGGCTAAACCATAAAAAAAACTGGCAATAGTTATGATGAGATAATCTTTAGCATGTGTTTTTATACTTTTCTTTTCCTGTATCATATATTAGTTCTTACCACCTTTGGCTGATAACCTTCTTTACTTAATGCTTCAATAATTTGGTTCTTATGTTCTGTTCCGAATGCTTCCAGAGTAATTCTAAGCTCTACTGCAGCATTTCTGTTGATGGAAACAAACTGATTATGTTCCAGTTTAATTACATTTCCGCTTTCACGGGCAACTACACCGGAAACACGGCTTAACTCACCCGGTTTATCAGGAAGTAATACGGATACTGTAAAAATACGGTCTCTTAAGATTAATCCTTGCTGTACAACGGAAGACATAGTAATAACATCCATATTTCCACCGCTAAGGATAGAAACAATTTTTTTGCCTTTTATGTCTAATTTCTTTAATGCAGCAACAGTAAGAAGCCCTGAGTTTTCTACTATCATTTTATGATTTTCAACCATATCCAGAAAGGCAACTACAAGTTCGCTGTCTTCTACAGTAATAATGTCATCAAGATTTTTCTGGATATACGGGAAAATCTTGGTTCCCGGAGTTTTTACGGCAGTACCGTCAGCAATGGTATTTACACTAGGTAAAGTAGTTACTTTACCATTTTTGATAGATTTCTGCATACAATTTGCACCGGCAGGTTCTACCCCGATTACTTTAATCTTCGGATTTAATAATTTGGCCAAAGTAGAAACCCCTGTAGCTAATCCGCCGCCGCCGATTGGACATAAAATATAATCTACCAAGGGTAACTCTTTGAAGATTTCCATAGCAATAGTTCCCTGACCGGTAGCTACTGCTTCATCATCAAATGGATGGATAAAGGTATAACCATATTTATCAGCAAGTTCATATGCATGGTTACATGCTTCGTCATAAACATCTCCATATAATACAACTTCGGCACCATATCCTTTAGTACGATTTACTTTCATCAAAGGAGTTGTAGTAGGCATTACGATGGTTGCTTTTACACCATAGCACTTTGCAGCATATGCCACACCCTGAGCATGATTGCCGGCAGATGCCGTAATAATACCTTTTTGACGTTCTTCCTCTGTTAAGGTACTCATTTTATAATAAGCGCCACGAACTTTGTAAGCACCGGTAAACTGCATATTTTCCGGTTTCAAATAAACTTTATTTCCTGTTTTAGCACTAAAATAATCGCTGTAGATTAATTTTGTTTCAGAAGTTACTTTTTTTACTTCTTCTGATGCAGCTTCAAATTTTTCAAGTGTTAACATTTCTGTATTCATCTTAGGATAACCATATATAACTATTTTAAATCTCAATATATAAGAAATAGTTATATCCTTTCAACATATATTATTCATTTTTTACATCAAATAATGCATCTACAAATTGATCGGAATCAAACTTTTGTAAATCTTCAATACTTTCTCCTACACCGATATATTTTACCGGGACACCAAGTTCAGACTGAATAGCTATAGCAATTCCTCCTTTTGCCGTGCCATCCATTTTGGTAAGCACAATTCCTGTTAAATCTGCAACACTTCCGAATTCTTTTGCCTGGTTTAAAGCATTCTGTCCGGTAGTTGCATCTAATACTACCAGATTTTCTCTGTGGGCATCCGGGAATTCTCGGTCGATGATGCGGTTCATTTTACGCAATTCTTCCATAAGGTTTTTCTTATTATGAAGTCTTCCGGCAGTGTCACATAAAAGAACATCCGCTTTTCGTGCTTTTGCCGCATTTACAGCATCATAAACAACACTGGCCGGATCTCCGCCTTCTTTACCGCCAATCATGTCTACACCGGCACGGTGGCACCATTCTTCTAACTGTTCTCCCGCCGCAGCACGGAAAGTATCAGCGGCTGCAATTAAGACTTTCCGTCCCTGTCCTTTTAATTTGCCGGCAAGTTTACCAACAGTTGTTGTTTTACCAACACCATTTACTCCAATTACCATTACGATAGATTGTTTTTCTTCAAAATCGTAGGCAGTATCTTCTACCTTCATCTGTTCTTTAATTGTCTTAATTAAAAGTTCCTTACAATCTGCAGGATTTGTTAACAGATTTGCTTTTATTTCTACACGTAATTTGTCAATAATGGACTGTGTCGCATTAATTCCGATATCTCCCATAATGAGGGTTTCTTCTAATTCTTCGAAGAAATCTTCATCAATGCATGATGCATCATAAAATAATGTATCGATACTTTTTACAATATTATCTCTTGTTTTGGTTAGTCCTTGTTTTAAACGACTAAAAAAACCCTGTTTTTCCATGTTAAAGTTCTTCCTTTCTCCCTCTTATGGGAAATAAATCGAATTAATCTTCGATAGCCCCTTCAATCAAGTTCACACTTACTAAAGTGGATACTCCTTTTTCCTGCATGGTAATACCATACAAGCGATCTGCACGTTCCATAGTTCCACGTCTATGAGTGATTACAATAAACTGTGTATGTTTTGTGAGTTTATGTAAATATTTTGCATAACGTGTTACATTACTTTCATCCAAAGCAGCTTCAATTTCGTCTAATAAACAGAATGGCGACGGTTTAAGATTCTGGATGGCAAATAACAATGCAATGGCTGTCAGGGCTTTTTCACCACCGGATAACTGCATCATATTTTGCAATTTCTTTCCCGGTGGCTGGGCAATGATACGTACGCCGGCATCCAAAATATCTTCGTCTTCCATAAGTTCCAGAGTACCCTTTCCGCCACCGAATAATTCTTTGAAAACTTTGTCAAATTCATGGGAAATCTGTGCAAATTTTTCTTTAAACTGTTTTCTCATAGCAGTATCCAGTTCAGTAATAATATCATTCAAGCTCTTTTCTGCTTCTACTAAATCATCATGCTGAGTTTTTAAGAATGTATAACGTTCCATAATGTTTTTATAATCTTCAATGGCGTTAACGTTAACATCACCTAAACGTCTGATAGCATCTTTTAAAGCTGCGATATCACGTTTCATAACTGTAAGATCAGTTAATTCGGCATTTCTCATATTGGCAGCATCATGCAGTGTAATTTCATATTCGTTCCACATATATTCAATCTGGGATTTAATAGATTCTTCATGACGTTCTTTCTGATTGGTAAGACGGTATACTTCCTTATCCAAAGCAGTAATTTTTTCTGCCATTTCTTCACGATTTTTGAAAAAGTTCTTTTGTTTTTCTGTCAGTTGTTCTTTTTCAATAATCATATTTTTTAATTTAATTTCTGCATCTGACTGGAAAGTTTCAGAAGCATCAATGGTCTTTTTGATTTCTTCTATAGATTGACGTTTTTCATCTGCATCTTTCAACGTCTTTTCTATATTCTCTTTGATTTCAGTTAATTCAGCATTAGAACGTTCCACTTCCGCAGTAATACGATCCAGATTCTGCTGTTCAAAGCCAATACGTTGTAAGATTTTTTCGGCTTCTACTTCTGATTCAGAAACAATGGCGGTCTGTTCACTTTCTTTTTTACGTAATTCCTCTAATTGTGTCTGGAATTCTAAAATCTGTTTTTCAACATTTTTTTCTAATTCTTCTGAAGTAGTTAATTCTGTAAGTGTGGACTGTTTTTCCTTATTAATTGCAAGAATTTGTTCTTCTATTTCCTTCGCTTCATTTTTGAGGTGATCTGCACCGCTTAAGGTTTCCTCCATCTTTTCTCTTGCAGTAATTATGTTCAGTCGGGCTGTATTCTGGTGAATGAATTCATCCTGAAGATTGGATTTAATCTGTTCCAATTCCAGTCGCTTTTTGCTTCGTTCATCCTTGGTTTCTTCTATATTATTTAAAAGTTTATCAATTTCTTTTAAATATTGCTTAACTTTACTCTCAAGCTCTTCCATCTCACGACGACGTCCAAGAAGATTACTATTGTTTTTGAAAGCACCACCGCTGATTGCACCGCCGGGAACAAGAAGTTCACCTTCGATGGTAACCATACGAATACCATATTCATATTTACGGGCAATTTCCACAGCATTATCAACATTATCAATCACTACAATTCTTCCCAACATTGCTTTTGCAACGTCAGAATATCTGTCTTCTGTAGAAACCAGACTGTCAGCCATTCCTACCACACCTTTTTCTTCCAGAACCTGTGGAGTCTTAAACTCTTGAGGATTTTTAATACTGGTGAGGGGCAGGAAAGTTGCACGTCCACTTTTATTCTTCTTCAAATACTGAATCATTTTCTTGGCAGTATCTTCATCATCAGTAACAATATTCTGGATGTTACCGCCTAAAGCAGTTTCGATTGCAGTTTCATATTTTTTATCCACCTTAATGATATCTGCAACTACACCGATAATACCTTTTTCGTTATCTTTTTGCTCCATGACTTTTTTAACAGAGCCACCATAACCTTCATAACGTTCGGTTAAGTTGGATAAAGCCTCTAATTTTGACTTTTCCTGATGATATAAAACCTGGGTATCTCGAAGTTTCTGGTCTAAAGCTGTCAGGTTTTCTCTGATTTCATCTAATTCTTCCTCTTTTTTTGCCTGCGCATTATTTAAAGAAACAATAGAATCATTTACTTTTTGAAATTCATTTTCCAAACGTGAAATTTCCTGTTCCTGTTTAGCTTCATCAGACTTTACGGAAACAATTTTCGAGGTTAATTCTGCCTTACGAATATTTGCCTGTTCAAGCATAGTTTCTAAACGACCAACATTGGATTTAATAGTTGCTCGTTCATTCAAGGCATTTATAATTGTATTTTTTCCTGCTTCAATATTGTTATTAATATCTTCTATTTTATTTTGTAAAGAAATTAATAATGCAGTAGCATTTTCTTTTAATTTGAGAATTTCATCTGCTTCTTTATCAATCTTTTGCTTTTCCGAGAGCAAATTATCTCTTTCCTGCTCTTTTTCAGAAATTACAGTTGAAACAGAAGTAAATCTGTTCTGAAGATGTTCTTCATTAGAAGTGGCAGATTTAATCTGCTCTTCCAAAACTTTAATTTCACCTTCCAGTTTTCCCCTTAAAACACTGGTATCTGTAAGGCTGGTTCTGGATGTTTCGATTTGTTCTTCTAAAGTTTCAATTGTGGTTTGAATCTGATTATATTCTTCTTTGATATTCTCATACTTACGATTAGATTTGTCCAATTCATCGGAAGCGATTTCCAAAGATGATTCTACTTTATCTAACTGTTCTTTGATTCGTGTGTTTTCTAATAAAAATACATTTACATCCAGTGTCTTTAATTCTTCCTTTTTCTTCAGATAAATTTTAGCTTTTTCGGATTGTTTCTCCAAAGGGCCTATCTGTTTTTCTAATTCAGAAAGAATGTCATTCACACGAAGTAAATTCTGTTTTTCTTCTTCCAGTTTTTTTTGAGCTGCAGCTTTTCGTCTTTTAAATTTAACAATTCCTGCTGCTTCATCAAATAATTCTCTTTTTTCTTCCGGTTTTCCACTTAAAATTTTATCAATCTGTCCCTGTCCGATAATAGAATATCCCTCTTTACCGATACCTGTATCGTAAAAAAGTTCATATACATCTTTTAAACGACAGGTAGCACCGTTAATCAGATATTCACTTTCACCGGAACGATATAAACGTCTGGCTACAGTAACTTCATCATAATCAATGGCTAATTGATGATCTTTGTTATCCAAGGTAATAGCTACATATGCATAACTCAAAGGTTTGCGCATTTCTGTTCCGGAAAAAATTACGTCCTGCATAGAGGAACCACGTAACTGTTTAATTTTTTGCTCACCAAGTACCCAACGAACTGCATCAGCGACATTACTTTTTCCGCTTCCGTTAGGTCCTACAATAGCGGTAATACCATTATGAAATTGAAAATTTATCTTATTTGCAAAGGATTTAAATCCTTGAACTTCAATACTTTTTAAATACATCTGATTCTTCCGTTTCTATAACAAAATATATTTATAATGATAAAAAATTTTTAGTTAAATTCGTCTGTTTCACGAATTGCAAGAATAGCCTCATATGCTGCTTTTTGTTCAGCTGCTTTCTTGGTCTTTCCTTGACCACAGCCAATTTTTTTCCCATTTAAAAGTGCTTCCACAATAAATTCTTTGTTGTGATCAGGTCCTATTTCGTCAATTAATTCATATATAAGTTTTTGATTTGGTCTTGTCTGGATGATTTCCTGTAATACTGTTTTGCTATCATAAAATAAAATTCGTTTTTCAATATCCGACAATACATATTTATATATAAAATCACGGGCCGCCTGAAAACCACCATCTAAATATAGTGCTCCTATTAAAGCTTCCATTACATCGGATGTGATGGATTCCCTGTAGCGTCCACCTGTGGCTTCTTCACCTTTTCCTAAAAGCATATAGGAACCAAGATTAATTTCTTTTGCGCACTGTGCCAATGCAGGTTCACATACTAAGCTGGATCTGAGCTTAGTTAATTTGCCTTCTGTCATATCCGGGTGTTCTTTGAAAAGAAATTCACTGGAAATCAATTCTAATACAGCATCTCCAAGAAATTCCAAACGTTCATAATCCCCATTCTTTCTGATTTTTTGCTCATTTGCATAGGAACTATGAGTAAGAGCTTGTTTTAAAACAGCTTTATTTTGAAAAATATATCCTATCTCTTTTTCTAATTCATCAAGTGCATGACCTGTTGCCATAGTTTACCTCCTAATAAGTGTAAAACAAGGTCAAACGCTAATATAATAATAAATTACTAATATACTAGCGTTTGAACTCGAAAAAGGTTACTATTCACTTCTGAACAGTAACCTAAAATCCCCTCTCAGGTATTTCGAGCTTATATTTTTAATTACATATAAAGAAAATCTCCGTAGGAGATTTTCTAAAAATAACTAGTTAATAGCAGCTTTAATTAATTCTACAGCTTCTTCAACAGTTGTGATATTTTCTGCATTTTCAGGTGCAATTTCAATATCAAATTCTTCTTCTAATCCCATAATAATCTGAAAAACATCTAAAGAATCTGCCCCTAAGTCATCAGCAAATGTAGTTTCCATTGTGATTTCATCAGGATCAACACTTAATACTTCTGCAATTACTTTTTTTAATTTTTCAAATTCCATTATTTTTGTTCCTTTCTCTTTTTTCACTGTAAACCTAAAGATTATTCCTGCTTTTATTCCATATCTTCATTTTTTACAATGACATTTTTGATTTTTTCATTTATGTTATGCTCTTTAAAAGTCTGGCACTGTAAAATTGTATTTTTTATTTCCACAGCTTTGGAACTGCCGTGAGTTTTTACAACCAAACCTTTTAAGCCGAGCAAAGGAGCTCCGCCATATTCTTCCAGATCAAAAGATTTCAAACATGCTTTAAGAGCCGGCTTTACTAAAAGTGCACCTATTTTGCTTCTTAAACTTGTCATCATACCTTCTTTTACTTTCTTAATAAGGGTTCCTCCAACACCTTCGTATAACTTTAAGATAACATTTCCTACAAAAGCTTCACACACAATAACATCTGCATATCCTTTAGGGATATCTCTTGCTTCAATGCTTCCGATAAAGTTAATCTCAGGAGTATTTTTTAACAGTGGAAATGTTTCTTTTACCAATGCATTTCCTTTTTCTTCTTCTGCACCAATGTTTACAATGGCAACCTTAGGATTTTTAATACCCATAACATTTTCCATATACACAGAGCCCATTTTTGCAAATTGTACTAAATGAGACGGTCTTGCATCAACATTGGCACCACAGTCGATTAAAAGAGAAGCACCTGTCTCTGTTGGGATTAGTGGAGCTAATGGTGGTCTCTCTACACCTTTAATTCTACCAACTATTAATTGCCCTCCAACAAGTACAGCACCGGAACTTCCGGCAGATACAAATGCATCACAACTTCCATCTTTTACTAAATGAAGTGCTTTTACAATAGAAGAATCTTTTTTCTTTCTGATGGCCATAACCGGTGGTTCTGCCATTTCAATTACTTCTGTAGCATCAACAATCTCAACCTGTTCAGAATTATAGTTATATTTTGCCAATTCCTCTTTTACAAGAGCTTCTTTCCCTACAAGAAAAACTTTAATATCTTTACTTGTGTTTATAGCATCTACAGCTCCCTGAACAATCGCAATAGGTGCATTATCCCCGCCCATTGCGTCTAAAGCAACTTTTACCATTTGTATTTCCTCTTTCTTTACTGCTCTCTATCATAATATACTAAACCAATATATAAAAATCAAGTAAAAAATGGGGTGTGCTTTCGCACTAATTCAAAAAATATATAACAAAGAAAAAAGTCAAGGATTATATTTAACCCTTGACTTTCAATTCATATTAATCTACAGCAATGATTTCTTTCTTGTTGTAAGAACCACATTTTTTACAAACTCTATGAGGCATCATTAAAGCACCACATTTACTACATTTAACTAATGTAGGAGCACTCATTTTCCAGTTTGCTCTTCTTTTATCTCTTCTTGATTTGGAAGATTTATTTTTTGGACAAATAGACATCGTTACACCTCCTTACAACAATTCTATTTGAAGAAAATGACTTTATCATTCTCTTATAATCATATATTTAGTGTGTGGATAAAATTTCTACACCACACTTGGATTATTATACATACTAGATAGGGGTTTGTCAACAATCTTTTTACAATTTTTGTTGAAATTCTATTTAATTTTCTGAATATAGATTTAATGGTTATTTTTGCGCTGCATTAAAAATATCCATTAAATTTGCCAAACGTACATCCGGAACAAAATTATCACATTCACAATTGCCGTCATTTAAATTTGCACCACATTTTTTGCAGATTCCTTTACACTCTTCATCGCAAAGAATTTTTGTAGGCCATGCCATCTGTAATTCTTCCATTAAAAGAGCTTCTATGTCTAATTCATACTCATCAACAAAATGCTGATCTTCCTTCGTGTCGTCATCAGTCAAAAATTCAGGTGCAAGAATTTCTCTTTCAAAATCAAGAGTAACTTTCTGTTCCACCGGTTTCAGACAACGGTCACAAGAAAGAGTAAAATCAAGTGCTGTTTGACCAACAACAAGCGCTTTCCCCTTACCGATATTAGTTAATGTCAAATCAAGTGTTGGAGTGTTTTTAATCTCCTCACCCTGATATTCTTTAAATGGAAACGGCATTCGCAGTTCTTCTCTTTTGTTTTCCTGATTAAAGATTTCTGTTAAATTCATGTCATCCTCCATTTGCATCTTTTTTATAATAAATATTCTTCAATAACTTGTAAGCATAAAGTCGCAGAGTAGAAATCATCTTCTACTCTGCGATAATATACAACTTATTTACATTATAATTATTTAACTAATTTATATGTGTCTCTGGCAATCATTAATTCTTCGTTAGTTCCGATAACCATAACCTTTGGTCCGTTTTCGTTTTTGGAAATGATTAAATCCTGTCCACGTTTGCTGTTAAGTTCAGCATCTAATTCAACGCCCATGAATCCTAAGTATTCACATACCATATCACGAACGATAGGACCATTTTCACCAACACCTGCTGTGAAACAGATAGCATCAACGCCGTTCATAGCTACCATATAAGCACCTACATATTTAGCAACTTTGTAGGAGAATGTTCTTAATGTTCTGTGACCTACAACATCACCTTCCTGTGCATATGCATCTTCAAGATCTCTGAAGTCGGAAGATAATCCGCCGGAAACACCTAATACACCGGATTCTTTGTTAAGAATCTTCATAATATCGTCAATGTTTTTATCTTCTTTATGAGCGATAAATTCTATAATACCGGCATCAATGTCACCGCATCTTGTTCCCATGATAAGACCTTCAATTGGTGTCATACCCATAGAAGTATCTACGGATTTACCATTTTTAACAGCAGAGATGGATGCACCATTTCCTAAGTGGCAAACGATAACTTTGCATTCTTCAGGAGTTTTTCCAAGCATTTCGGCTGCTCTCTGAGATACATATAAGTGGCTTGTACCATGGAAGCCGTAACGACGGATACAATATTTTTCATAATAGCTATAAGGAATACCGTAAAGGTATGCTTCTTCAGGCATTGTCTGATGGAAAGCTGTATCGAAAATACCTGCCATTGGTACGTTTGGCATAAGTTTTCTGCAAGCATCAATACCGATTAAGTTTGCAGGGTTATGAAGAGGAGCCAAATCATTACATTCTTTGATTGCTTCAATAACTTCATCTGTAATAATTGTTGAACAAGCAAATTTTTCTCCACCGTGTACTAAACGATGACCTACAGCACCGATTTCATCCAAGCTCTTAACTACGCCATATTCTGCGTTTGTTAAAGCGTCTAATACCATCTGTACAGCTTTTGTATGATCAGGCATATCATCCTGAATAGTGATTTTTTCTCCACCTGTTGGAGAGTATACTAATCTGCTTCCTTCAATTCCGATTCTTTCGCATAATCCTTTTGCGATTAAGTTTTCTGTTTCTGCATCAATAAGCTGGAATTTCAAAGAAGAACTTCCACAGTTGATAACTAATACATTCATTGTTTTTTGCTCCTTTCAAATTTAAAAATATATTATACTAACTGAGCCTGTACAGCTGTTAAAGCAACTACACCTACGATATCTTCCCAACTACATCCACGTGATAAATCGTTAACCGGTTTCGCCATACCCTGAAGCATTGGTCCGTAGGCTTCTGCTTTTGCAAGTCTCTGAACTAATTTGTAACCAATGTTACCACAGTCTAAGTTAGGGAAAATAAGCACGTTTGCTTTTCCTGCAACATCACTTCCCGGAGCTTTGGATTTAGCTACAGATGGAACTAAAGCTGCATCAGCCTGTAATTCACCGTCAACAGTAAGACTAGGATACTGTTCATGAGCGATTCTTGTTGCTTCTACTACTTTATCTACTAATGCATGTTTAGCACTACCTTTTGTGGAATGGCTTAACATAGCAACGATAGGTTTAGCACCAACTAACTGTTTAAAACTCTTAGCGGAGGAATCTGCAATTGCTGCTAATTCTTCTGCATTAGGATTCTGATTCAAACCACAGTCTCCAAAAAGGAATGTTCCGTCTGCACCCATTTTGCAATCCGGCACGTCCATAATAAAGAAACTGGATACTAATTTGGAACCAGGAGCTGTTTTTAAAATCTGAAGAGATGGTCTTAATACATCTGCTGTTGCATGACATGCACCTGCAACCATACCATCTGCATCATTTGCCTTAACCATAACAACACCGAAAGTAAGATAATCTTTTAATAAGATTTCTCTTGCTTTTTCCATTGTCATACCTTTAGCTTTTCTTGTTTCATATAAAAGAGTTACATACTCTTCAAATTTTTCACAATTTGCAGGATCTACAACTGTAACGCCATCTAAGTCTACTTCCAACCAGCCGGCACCATCCATGATCTTTTCTTCATTACCAACCATGATAATGTTTGCAAGACCTTCTTCAATAATCTTAGAAGCTGCAATCAAAGTTCTTTTGTCCCTTGTTTCAGGTAATACAATTGTTTTTACATCTGCTCTTGCTTTGTCTTTGATTAAGTCTATGTATGACATAGTAATCCCTCCCAATTTGAAATACTTCTATTTTGACGGCACCCCACGCGCCCCCATATACTTATATTATACCGAATTTGAAATTTGTATACAATATTTTATACCAAAAAAATTGTATAAAATTTTAGACATCTGCTGTTATTTTTCATTATTTAATTACGCATTTATTTTTGTCTTATTCTATTGACAAAAAGTACTTCTTCCACTTAAATTTAAAGCAAAAAGTGACTATATATTTTATGATAATTACTAATAAATTTCCAAACTAAACGGAGTACCATAAATGAGAATAACATCTATAATTTCTGAATACAATCCTTTTCACGAAGGTCACAAATATCATATGGAAAATGCCAAAAAAATTACGAATAGCGACTATACTGTTGTAATTATGAGCGGTGATTTTACCCAAAGAGGAACCCCCGCTATAATCGATAAATATGTCCGTACGAAGCAGGCTTTATTGAATGGTGCCGACTTGGTTTTGGAACTTCCGGTATGTTTTGCTACTGCTTCTGCAGAGAGGTTTGCTTTTGGTGCAGTTTCTATCTTAGATAAACTTGGTGCTGTAGATTCTCTTGTATTTGGCAGTGAATGTGGAGACATTGATTGTATTAAGAAGGTGGCTGATTTTTTGACGGATGAAACCCCAGAATACAAGAAAAAACTTCAAGTTTATTTAAAACAGGGACTTTCTTTTCCAAAAGCCAGAGCGAATGCTTTGCATGAAATCTTTCCTGACTTAGATAAAGATTTTTTGGCATCCTCTAATAATATACTTGGGATTGAATATTGCAGGGCTTTGAAGCAGTTTAATTCTTCTATTGTTCCTATGACCATTGCCAGAAAAGACAATTTGTATAATGATGAAAAACTTGCAGAAACGGGGAAATTATCTTCTGCTACGGCGATTAGGAAGGTATTGTTGGAGAAAGAGCTTCCTTGCAATACAAAATTATCTTCAGTTTCATCTATGGATTGGAACCAGATTTCTTTTGCTGCCTTAACAGACCATATGCCTGAAAACAGTTTGGATATTTTAAAAGAAAATTGGGGAATTTCCGCTCCTGTTTGTAATGATGACTTTTCCCTTTTATTAAAATACAAATTATTATTAGAAACGCGGGAAACTTTAGTTCAATATCTGGATATTACTTCTGATTTAGCAGACAGAATTTATAACAATTTGAATTTTTATAAAGATTTCGACTCCTTCTGCGAATTATTAAAAACAAAGGAAATGACTCATACACGAATTTCCAGAAGTTTACTTCATATTTTATTGGACATCAAAAAAGAGGATTATTCTTTTTTTTCAAAAGTAAATATTGAAAATGGTTCTGTCCAACACGGAAATAGTAATTGGGGACAGTATGCACGTATCTTGGGATTTCGAAAGGAAGCCTCTCCATTGTTACATGAAATCAAGAAGCACTCTTCTATTCCTTTGATTTCTAAAGTATCAGATTCCGTCAAAGAGTTAGATGGTGTTGCATTATCTATGTTGGAAAAGGATATTCAGGCTGCTCATATTTATGAAAGTGTTGTGGCTGATAAGTTCGGCCAAGCATTCAAAAATGAATTTCAAAGGCAGTTGGTGATTGTTTAAACTATTGGTTACGTGAGCTAAGTAGCATTTGACAGCATGAATTTGTTGAAAAAGTTTATGTTTTCCCAGGTCGCGGCAATTACTGTTTGTTTTTATAAAATTTCTTGCTTGCGAGAAGCTTTCCGGGTATTTTCAGTAAATGAAAGATGTAAAAATGTACTTTTTATCCTTAATTTTGTCAAAAGCAAGTCTATTTACAGTTCATTGGCTATTATATTGACCTATAGACTGTATATTTTGGGCTTTAGATCGCGGAAATCCACTTTATTACAGCCTAACAGATATTTCGTGGCAAATTAAACTGTAAATTTTCTGCGGAGAATAGCTATCTGTTGAAGAAATTACCGCCTAACAGCACTGTTGTAGCCTTGAAACTGTACCATAATTCTTCCAAGTGCTTATCTGTTGAAATCATTACAGTTAGTCTACCCTTACGCAAGCCTGTAGACTGTAAAAGCTTCCCGCGAACAAGATTGAAATCATAATATCAATTCTCCCCGCGACCTAAATGCTTGAATTTTATGCATTTTTAATATTGAAATCTAACCGCCAGTTTAATGATTTCAAACACTCTTCTACTTTTTCTCAGTTTGTGTCGTGGTAATTTTCTTTTTGTATTCTTATCCTTAACTTAGCCAAAATCAATCTCACATAAGGAAAGGTGGTTCCGCATATTATGAACAAAAAAACAGGTTCTTTTATCCATCAATTACGTAAAGAAAATAATCTTACCCAAGAACAACTGGCAGAAAAATTAGGAGTATCCAACAGAAGTGTATCACGTTGGGAAAACGGAACCACTCTGCCGGATATTGCACTTATGAAATGTATCTGTGATGAATTTGATATTTCAATTTCGGAACTTATAAATGGCGAAAGACAAAATTCTGTACCCAATGAAGCAAACACAGAAGAAAAAGCAATATTGAAAACAAAGGAAGTTGCTAATATCATACTGGAACTTTCCAAGAATGAATCCAAACAAAAGACGAAGGCTGTGACATTTTATTTTTCTTTAGGATTTCTTTTTTTAGGAGTTATCCTTTTACAAACCATACTTCTTACGTTTGATATTATTGAAATTCCATTTTTGAACAAAATGCAGACCATTGTAATTTTTCTTGTTGTACTTATAACAGAAGTTGCCGGTTTATACTTTAATAATAAACATAAAGAATTTTCGCCTGAAGAATTGAATTTTTTACTGCAAGATGAAAATAATATTCAATTAAGAACTGCAGATGAGATGATTCAGTTTGCAAGGAAAAATCAAACCAATATTCTCAAGCAGCACAAACAAGCTTTTAAAGAAATCACTTCCAATCTTGGGCATGATGAATATGCTGTTTTTACCATGTTGGCTGATGAATATTCCATTAACGATTCTCCCGGTCCCTGGCATGCTGTGCTCGTAGTTACTAACCAAAGACTACTTGCCTGTGGCGAAACTATCAGCGGTCGAATGTTCACCCGCTATGATACGGATTGCTGGATGTTAAATGAGATAAAATCCATATATTTGGAAAATAGGGATATTATTATTGAAACTGCTAAGGATAAATTGAAGTTAAAAGGTGAGAAATTTGAAAGATTTGTTTCAAAAATAAAAAAGAATATTTTCGAAAGATATTCTACATCTTAAATATATTGGAATGTATTCCGGTGTTAACAAAAGTCAATTAAGTACATCAAACCAATAAATATGCTCCGTGAATAACTCACGGAGCATATTTAATCTATCCTATGTATCTCCATAATGATATCGACAAGCTAAAATATAAACATTAACTTCATCAATCTTATAAATTAATCTGTCCTTGTCGTTAATACGACGACTCCAAAATCCTGACAAATTCCCTGTTAACGGTTCCGGTTTACCGATTCCTACATTCCCATTTCTACAAATGTCTTCTATAAGACTGTTTATCTTTTTAAGAGTCTTTTTATCTTCCGTCTGCCAATAAAGATAATCTTTCCATCCATTCTCAGTAAACACTTTATTCATCCGCATTTGCCACAATCAAATCATGCGTTACTACATTCCCTCTTTCAAGCTGTGCCTTAGATTCCATTAACCAATCATAATTGGATTTGTTGCCCATAACATGAACATTTTCCATAAGATTGTTGTATGCTTCTTCTGAAATCATCACAACATTTTTATTATCTTTTCTGGTAACAATCATGGTCTCATAATCATCAGTCACCTTATCCATATATGCTTTCATATTATCACGAAGATTTGTATAATTTACTGCTAACATATTCACCAACTCCCTTGTTCTGTACGGTTTTCTGTACTTTAATTATAATGTACAGAAAACCGTACGTCAAGTATATGTTATAGTATATGAAATTATATATTTTCTATTCACCCGGATTAATTTATTTCTATCTGTTCTTAATTCTTAGTTCTCCTATTTCAAAGTATATTCACGGAATACATCCAAAAGTTCCTTGCAAACTTTTAATGTAACCTCACCACCATCTTTCAGTGTATAGGTAATATCCTCTTCCGTGGCATTTGTCCACTGGGATTCATTTCCGTAAAGTATCACAAGATGTTTTGGGAAAAGATTAAACATTTCACAGTAGCACCAAGGGATATTTTTCTCTTCCAAAAGTTCCAGATAAGTTTTATGGAAAGCAGTAACCGTATCAATATCCCAATGAACACTGGTACCAAACATTCCAAACTCATTTACCATAAAGCCAACATCATACTGCTCTGCAATTTTCTGATAAGGTTCGATAGCTTCTTTATAAATCAACTCCGGATCATACATCAAACTTTCACTATTGGTATAAGTTCCATCACCATTCACAATTAATGGCAGCGGATCTGTATAATCCGGATAATCAAGGGTATCGCTTGGTACAATTGTGGTAGTAATACCATTCTTCTCAATAAGGACGGTATCAATTTGTGCGAACTCATCCTCTATTTTGATACTGATATTTTCTACACTTTCAGGAAGCTGAACATAATAGATAATATCATTGTAATTGTATTCGCCCCACTCGTTTGGAATACCTTCCGGTTTGATTTTTTCAACCAGCTGTCCATCTGCATAAATACCAATCACAGGAGAACTGCCGGAATTCCAAATGTGGATACCTATTTTTGCACCACTTATATCTCCACTTATCTGTAGAGCTGCTTTACCTTCCATAATTTTGCCCATTGGAAAATATGCCAGTGGCCAAACAGCTTTCGCATACGGATTTTGCTGCAAATAGTGTAAATCTCCGGATGTGGTAAAAGTTGGTACATAAGGATGGCATCCTACAGCAACTCCAAGAGAGGCAAAAGCTTCCGTCCATGCAATATTCCCCTTATTTCCTTGAGAATATAAAAGTACACGTTCCGGGTCCGCCTTTCGCATAGAATTAACAAGTTCTTCAAGCTTTGCCTTCTGCATTTGAATGTTATTTTGAGTTGGTTCTGTTTCATTACAAAGGTCAAAGGATAAGTATTTGCTTGAAATACCGGCATATCTTTTGGTTAACATTGTCCAATAAGCCTGCGTAAGAGCCCAGGCTTCATCACTTGCCGGCATATCATAAGGATCTTCTTGTGCATGGTTACCATCTTCATACATATATCGTTGCATAGTAATCTGAAGATGAACACCATACTCCATACACCATGCCAGAAGTTGATCCAACTCTTCCAATTCCATAACATTGACCATATATGGGTCATCAGGATAGTCCGGATATCGGAAAGTCGGAAAATTCAAAAACAAACGTGTAAAATTAAAACCATTTTCACTTAAAAATGCAATATCACTTTCTTGGAAATGTAAGTATTGTTCAACAAAACTTTTTCTTGCGCTAATTCCGGAACCTTTCCATTCAGAAGGTAGTTTGCTCTGAGTAACCTCCGGTAAATCAGAAGGTGCATTTAAAAGTGTATCTGTAATAATTTCTTTATTGTATGTTCCAACTTCAGACACCGAAACATATTCATGCCATTCAGAATCTAATTCAATCTTGCAATAATCTGTAAATCGAATCGCCATGTAGACAGCATCTTCATAGGTCAGTGCATCTTTTAAACGAAGTGAATTATTTTCATCCCACTGAATGACAGGCTCCCCACTGACCGGAGATAACATGATTGGAAATACACCTACAGCTCCCCACATATAATTACAGTGAGTGATTTCATAAACTTCTTTTTCCCAATCCGGAAAATAGGGATAATTCCAAGATGGTTCCGACATTTGTGCCTCTCGCATTTCATCTGTAAAACGTAAATCCGGATTCACTTCTTCATCAATAAAAAACATAGGGAACTCAGAACCCCTCCCCATCAAAATCCAAAGATAAGAAAGCATTAACAAGCCGTCTTCACGTTTCATAGGTTCTTCAGCTTCCGATGCCAAGGAAGTAATCTCCTGCCATTCAGGTAATTTTTCAGAATCCCACAGTTCTACAACACGGGTAAGCACGTCGGTAAATTGCTTAAATGTAATAGTATCCTCTAACTGCGCACACCATTCTTCCGGCATCATATCGGCAGAGATTGCACGAAGCAGTTCTGCATTTGGTTCCACTGATACAGATGTTTCCTGTTCTAATGGAGTTGAATTTTCATCCGTAATATCTACGGATTCAGAATCTGTTTTAGTATTCGTTTTACTACCACATCCTGATAATGTACACAGAGCTAAAGCTAAACTAAGTAGTAAACTAATGATTCGTCCGTATTTCATAATCATTCCTTGCTTTCATCAAATTATTATATATGTATGCTATCTAAACGCCTTCACACAAATCCCAAAATTTAACTACTTATGGAATCACTTTGAATGTTACTCTCTCATCGCACCACACGTTGTTATCATAATCAAAATAATAATACATATACAAAATCAATTCTTCATCCACAGGAAGTGTTTTCATCACATCTTCCGGAATGGTTATGGTATTTCCCCATTTCTCCATATACTCATGGCCATGCCAATCCGGAATATCTATGAATAAATATTCTGTATCTTCATCTTCTTTGTTTAAAATTTTAAACATAAGAATTTTCTGTGTATCATTCCTTTTAAGATTAATAACATAATCTCCACCTTCTGATAAGGAATAATCTCTGGCATCCTTAAAATCACATCCTGCCCATTCATCTTCAATTGTCCAGAAATTTGTCCATGGCTCATAAATAATGGTTCCGTCTGCCAATCTTACTCCATATTCTATTTTGGTATTTGGCTTCAAAGTTTGTAAGTATTCTTTCTTAAGGGTTACTTTGTTTCCAGATGGTGCAACTATATAATTATCAGGATCAAGTAATCCTAATGATGAGCCTTCGTTATATTTCAATACATCTACAATGCGATTATCACCAACATTGGAATAATACAAAGAAATCTCTTGCACATCAGATAAATTATTATAAATACGGTTAGTTCTTGCATCCGGACGATATTGTATTAATGCCGGCACATTATTCACTAATTCATCTTCCACATGTAAACCAAATTCATCCAATGTACCATCCTCATAATAAACTTTAAAATGATGATAACCATTTCCAAGAGTACTTAATAATGTTTCTTTTATTATGAATGTATGTACTTTTTCGTCATAGAAAAAATGTTCTGTAATATCCTGTTCTTCGAAACCATCACCTGACATTGTTACGTAAGAAGGTATTCCTTCCATTTCATACCTCTGTCCGTAATAAAACTCACCGCCGATTGATTTATAATAATATTCGGCATAATCCGGATTTTCTACATAAGGTGCTACTTCTTCCGGTACATAATTTTCAAATCTGGCTGCCAATTCCATAGTCTTATCAGCTTCTGCTTTACTGTTATAAATGTCATACCCGGCTTTTGCTATGGCTCCGATTACAAAGGCATAAAGTGCAAGTGTAAATAATTTTCCTAAAAACTTTTTCATTGTTCTTTTCCTCTCAGTAACAAGTTAATTTCTTATTTAACGTTTTCCGCTACCATGACAGGTCTGACAGACTCCGGAAGCATTGCACTTCCAACAGTTACGGTCTTCCTTCGGTATTCCGAAAAATATTTTCGGGATTACATACGTATTCCAGCATTATACCATTTTCATTAATATGAAAAGTACCGGACTCATTTTTGATTGTATGTATTGTTCCCATTTCTTTTTTTATCTTTCCTGTTTTCTCTTTGCATATTTTATGAAGTTATCTGTTATTTTCAGTATTTAAAAATTATTTTACTCTCCATTCAACAACTGATTAATTTTCTGACATTTCAATGTTTTATCACGTTAATTCATCGTATCATGATTTAAATAATTTTTCCATGAAAAATATTTATCTTTAATTGATTCTTAACACAATTCAAGCTTATATTTCTTTCCGCTTTTGTTAATAATGGATATTTTATGAAATATTGTATATTTTTGCTCCAATTATTAAAGAAGAAAAAATATTTTCCAATATTATAGTAGAGAAAATGGAGTACATAGAATTAATCATGAAATCAGCTCCGGTTTTGACACAAATAAGGTTGGTAGACAAAAAAGGGTAATCCTTCAAGTCATTTTTCATGACTTTTAGGACACCCTCTTCACAGGAATATAATTGGATATTGATTAATCAACTTACTCCCCAACTGCCTTATTGGTAAACATAGTATACCATAATTTCAACTGGCTTGGTTTACCCATATGAGGCATATTTTCTCCCCATAACATAAGTTGTTTCTGATTAGAAGTTGTAGGTTTCCATTCGTTTTTCCCTTCATCATTTGGATTACCCGTTTTGGCAAAATTGCAAAGAGCATTTACCATAGCTTCACTGATTTTATAATCATGTTCTGTGAATGGTCTCCAACCATTTTTCAAAGTACCGAAGAAATACCATAATTCACTGGAATGCCATGCTCCATGTTCATCTCCCGGTAATTTACGGTCGAAGAACCAGCAATAGCTTGGCTGTTTTTTCTGTTCATCCTGCATAATACACCAGTTTTTTGCCATTCCGTGTACAATTGGAGGCACAATATCCTGACTGGTAGAACCCATCATGTAAGGAATATTTTTTTGTCCGCCTTTTCCTGCAATGGCAAGTCCTGATTCCGTCAAAGCAATTCCGTCAATACATGGAGATGCAATCATACCGTATTTAGGACTTGTCTTCTTGATTTTCTGCCAGGAAGCAAATAATTTACTTACTTCTAATTCTCGTAATTCTTTTACGGTTTCGATGCCAAGGTCATCCATTACCATCTGCCAGAATTCAAATCTATCATTTACAGTTGCTTTACTGTCCATTAATTTATGAACACCACCACCACTGTTCATCACAGCTTTTGCAAACAGTCCGTCAGTCAAAGGGCTAATACAAATATTTAAGGTACTCATAGCTCCGGCACTCTGTCCCATAAGAGTAATATTTTCAGGGTTTCCACCGAAAGCTTCGATGTTATTTTTAACCCACTGTAATGCAGTAATCTGGTCGAACATTCCATAATTGCCGGTATGTCCTGCTTCTTTTTCCAATTCCTGAAGACATAAATAACCCATAGGTCCTAAACGATAATTACAGGTTACGGCAATTACACCTTTGGTTGGCCAAACCGGTCCGTCAAAGTGTTTTTCATGTCCACATCCACCGGTATATCCGCCACCATGGATATAGAAAATAACAGGAAGTTTGCTTTCAGGAGTAGCTGTTTCAGGTACCCAGATATTTAAGAATAGACAATCATCATCATAAGTATAAGTTTCACCTTTACGGAATTCATTATAATAAAATGCCTTTTCTACCACTTCTTCTTCGTTGTAAAAAGCTCTTGGCTGATAGCTGCAGTTACCATATTTATCAGCTTCATATACACCATCCCAGTGAGTCACGATTTGAGGATATTCCCATCTTCCTGCTGTAGCATAACGGATTCCTTTATACGCAACAACACCATCCCACTGGCATGTAGTTCCACGGATTTCTCCGCATTTTGTTTTAATTGTATTTGGCATAAATTTCGTTCCCTCTTTCTTTTTCGAATTATAGTAACTATTCAGAATAAATCTTGCGACTTATAATCCAAATACTCTCTGTGCATTTTTCCAACAGATTTTTTCATAAGTTTCCCGACTTAAAGCACCGGATTCAACCTGTTTATCCAACCATGCTCCCAGAGGAAATACCATATCTTTGTTTACCATATCAGTTGCAAAGAATAATCTGTCTGCATAATCTTCTAAAAACTTCAAACCAAACTTGGGATCACGCATAATAGCATTTCCGCCGCTATTGGCACTTAAATCCCCATACAGGTTTGGATATTTTGCAAACAATTCCGGTACTCGTCCACCGGGGACGATAGGACCTTCTCCCCAACTGTTACGTTTTTCCTTTTCTGTCGGTGCATCACCGCTCATTTCAATCCAGAAAGTCTGGCTGTGTCCTAATACTTTTAATTTAGGATATTTCTGTAATACACTCTCTAACATAGGAAGCCCCGGTTCATCTACTACACCATAACTATAACCTACTTCGGGACTCATGTGAATAGTTACCGGCATATCCAGTTTTTCTGCAGCTGCAAAAATCGCCTGTAACATTGGATCTGTAAGAGGTTTATTAATAGTTAACTCTCCTATTCCGATAGCTCCTTGAGATTTGTATAATGACATTCTCTCATATACTGTTTCAGGATTTACTGCATCAAAGCTACACATCCATGCATAATTTTCAGGGAATTTTTCACAGATAGCTTTATTTCCTTTGTTATTGCCGAAAGGAACTTTCTTTTCTCCGCTGGACATAAGAACGCCCTTCCCTATCCCCAGTTCTTCCAAATGCGGAAGCATATTTTTTCCACTGGTAAGATTCATTTTCCCAATTTTAGGAATCTGACGTAAGGTCAGATGAAGATGCATATCTATTTTTTTCATACTAAAATTTATCCTTTCGCTCCTAGTACATTGGACTCAGACAGCCCTGTACAAAAATTGTACAGAGCTGCTTAAAAATCAAATATGTTTTAATTAGTGCATTTCTTTTGCACGACGTTCTGCCATTTCAGCATACATCTGGTCTGTTTTCTTTTTATCAAGATTGAAGATAAATCCGATACCGATGATACATAATAAGTAACATAAGGTTGGAATCGCATTACATACATAATAGATACCTTTTACTGCTTCTGCAGTCTGTGTAACGTTCTGGCCGGAAACATATCCTACAAGACCAAGAGAAGCTGCAATACCTGTAGAAGCTACTGTAGAACCGATTTTACGGCTGAAGGTATATAAGCTGTACATACTACCGTCACTTCTCATACCTGTTTTCCATTCACTGTAATCAAGACAGTCAGAAACTAATGCCCAGATTAACATGGTAAATGCTGTCTGTCCTAATAATGTAAGGATATTTAATACTGTGTAAACTACAACGTCTTCAATATAGAATACTAATTTGAGTACACTGATAATCAAACTGAAAGCACTTGTGTAAAGGATTACGTTACGTTTACCGAACTTTTTAACCATTTTAGGAATTAATGGGAATACTACGATCATAAATGGCATTGCTGCTACTGTAGAAATCGTAATCATATCTGTATTGTGGTAAACTTCTTTGTAAATGTAGCTGTATGTCTGGCTGGAACCTGTGATTGTTAACATGGAACCGATTGTTGCAACCATTACACCAATTAAAGGACGGTTAGAGAAAGCTGCTTTTAAAACTTTACCGTAATCAAATTTTTCTTTCTGAGTAAAATCTTCACGTACACGTTCTTTTGTTAATGTAATTAATAAAATGTAACTAATAACACAAAGAATACCAAAAATCACTGCAAGTAATGTAAATCTTTCAGGAATAATATTATTGTCTGCATCAAAGCAAACTAATGGAACCATACTAAGTGCAACACCACCTACAATACCACCACCCACACTACGTGCACGGGACAATTTGGAACGTTCCAATGGGTCAACTGTTACAACGTTAGCCATTGCCCCAAATGGCATACTTGTTCCTGTATAGCACATGCCAAAGAAAATATAAGAAAATGCTACCCAAGCATGAAGTACAATTCCTTCAAAAGGAACATTGGCAAAACAAAGAACGCCGGATAATCCTAAAGGAACCATAAATAATTTAATCCATGGAGTAAATTTATCTTTACTCTTTCCTAAATGCCAACGGTCAGGGAAAGAACCGATAATCGGGTCATTAATTGCATCCCAGAGACGTGCAAATAAGAATAAACCTGCCATCCATGTAGCTTTGATTCCAAGTACATATGTACAGAATGTTAAAAAGTAAGCGTCAACAAATAAGTTAACGTAGCTACCGGCCATATCACCGAAAATATAGCCCCATTCATCTTTGCCGCTAAATTTGCGGACAGAAGTATCAATTTTTGCCATAACAAAATCTCCTTCTCTTTTGCGTTTATTATTTTATTGTGATTATGAGTATAACAGAAACGATTTGCAAATTTGATTGTTAAAATATTATGAAACATTGCAAATCGGTTAAAATAATGTTATTTTTTGTTTAGAAGAATAAATTATAAACATTTTTAGCTTGCTCTGAATTGTTATCAATGTTATACGAAGGAATGGCATATGAAATTATCTCAAGTAAATTATCTAAACCAACAACTGAAAACTCTTCCTAACAACTTGGAATTAGTAGAACAAATCCGGTTAATTGCCGAAAGGACAGGAATTCAACTTGATAATGTTTATCAGGAAATGGAAATGGATGATACTTACGTGGATACCCATGAAGATCCCGGTATTTCACCGGAAGGTATTAATCTTCACAGTCATGTTTTTTATGAAATATTATATATTTGCAACGGAAATATTCAATATCTGATAAAAACAGAACGTTATCAGATTCAGCCGGGAGATATTATTATCGTTCCTCCGGGTGTTGGGCATCAGCCTATTTTTACTGATTTACACAATACTACCTATCGACGTTATGTACTTTGGCTCAGTCCTCTGTTTATGAAGGCCGTTATACCTTTGTTTCCTGATTATGATTTTTCAAAGCCAAGACTATTTCGTACTGCCGGAACAAAATGGGCGGTTCTGAAAGATAAATTCCATGCAGGTATCTTAGAAGCAGAGCAGAAAAAACCGGGCTGGAATGCTCTTGTATATGGCAATACTTTAGAATTAATCACGATGCTCTACCGTGCCACCGTAGACAAGAAATCCATGCAGTTAAAATCAGAAAAACCGGAACTTTTGGAAAAGATTCTTACCTTTATAGAATCTAATCTGGAACAAAATTTGTCACTGGATGATACCGGGAAACGTTTCTTTGTTAGTCGCAGTACTATCAGTAATACCTTCCGTAAGGAAATGGGTATCAGCTTTTATCAATATGTCACTCAGAGACGTTTGGTAGCTGCCAAAAATTTAATTCTCGAAAATATTCCAATGGAAATTATTGCAGGTAAAGTTGGTTTTTCGGACTATTCTTCTTTTTACAGAGCATTCAAAAGTGAGTATGGAATTTCACCAAGGCAGTTTCGGGAACAACAGGGAGAAATGTAAGAAAAATGCTCTTTAAATAAGGAGTCGCTTTACAAACGGCTCCTTATTTCAGAATTCCTTTCGAAATTTTCCTCATGTATACGTCCTGTTTCTTCAATAGCTGCATCATAACCGGTCAATGCCGCAAAGGGAGAAAATTGTGCAGCTCTGTCTGAAATATCCATCTGTGGTCGGGTTTGGGATATGTGATGCGGAAGATTAATTATATCTTCATATATATTATCTTTGTTGTTTATTTTCATATTATTTATTAAGCTTTATGTCCTCCAATTTGATTATTTCTCTCCATTGTAGTAGCACCTTCCTGCAGATTCATTCCTTTCAAAATTGCATTTTTTCCATACTTTTTCTTAATACTAAGTACAGCCTTTTGCATTCTTCTTTCACGTTCCAATTCTTCTGCCTCTTGCTGTTGCCTTTGAATACTAACATCATAATCAGTAAATAAACTCATCTGTTCATATGAATTTTCTTCTACTACACTTTTTTCATCTGTTACATGATTTGCCGTAAGTGTTACTCGTCTAACCAGAAGACTTGGATTTACAATACGATCATAAAGTTCCATAACTGCTTCCGTAATTATTTTGGTAGAGGAAGTTTTTCGTGTAAGATTGGTTGTTCCATGGGCATGTTTAGGAACTCTTCGTCCATAATGGTCTATGGTTACTTCACCTTTGTATTCGCTATTTCTTATGGCATCATTTAAATTTTCAATATCATATCCTATCGTTAATACCATCTGATCTGTTACCAGACCTTTATCTACCAGATCTAGCACCAGCAAATCCGTCATCTCCATGACAATAATTCTTGCTTTTTCAAATGTATAAGGACAATGTAATACCTGACCGGAACCGATACAATTATTTTCCGGTTTATAGGCTTTTACATCAGCAATGGTACATGGTTCCCACCCCCAGGCATGGTCAATCAACAATTCCGCATTGATTCCAAATAATTTATACAGTAAATCCTCATTATGATATTCGTTGGCTTTTCCGATGGAACACCTTGCAATATCACCCATGGTAAAAAGACCGTTCTCTTTCAGTTTTTTTCGATAACCTTTTCCTACACGCCAAAAATCTGTAAGTGGTCTATGATTCCATAATAATTTTCTGTAAGACATTTCATCCAATTCAGCGATTCTTACACCATCTTCATCTGCATCGACTTTCTTGGCCATAATATCCATGGCTACTTTACACAAATACAGATTTGTTCCGATTCCTGCGGTTGCTGTAATATGAGTTGTTTTATCTACATCACGTATAATCTGTTTTGTATATTCTCTGGCAGAAAGACCACTGTTTTTTAAATATGATGTAATATCAATAAATACTTCATCAATAGAATATACATGAATATCTTCCGGTGCGGCATATTTCAAATATACATTATAAATTTTAGTGCTCCACTCTATATATTTTGCCATTTGTGGTGGTGCTGCTATAAAATCTATTTCCAAAGACGAATTATTTTTTAATTCTATGGCGTCAGAAGATTTTCCGACAAATTTCCCTTCTGGAGATTTTCTGATTCTTCTGGCATTAGCTTCTTTTATCTGCTGAACTACTTCAAATAATCTGGGGCGTCCCGGAATTCCATATTCTTTCAAAGAAGGGGAAACAGCCAGACAAATAGTTTTCTGTGATCTACTGACATCCGCCACAACAAGGTTTGTAGTTAAAGGGTCCAGCCCTCGTTCCCTACATTCCACGGAGGCATAAAAAGATTTTAAATCAATTGCAATATATGTTTTTTGTTCCATTTTCTGCCTCCTTTCTTGAAAACTTCTATAATAACGTAATATTTGTTATTTCCATTTATTCAAATAATATAATTCATTATACCCCAAACACATGTTCTTGCCAATAAAAAAGAACCTGCTCTTTTAACAGATTCTTTTTCTTGTCTTAATAAATTATAGTTTAACTCTTTTCGTAGAAAACATAAATATTACTTACTAAAAATTATCTACCGTGTGTAATATTAACATAAGCTATGACGTTAGGTCAGAATCAATATGATTTTTTAAAAATCTAACATTTTATAACTCTTCCATATCTACTACTTGAAACCTATTTTCAATAAGCATTTTAGCGAATATACCTTGCCCGTCAATTCGTTTACCGGAAAAACTGCCGTCATAAATCTGTTTTAGACCGCAACTCGGACTTCTGGATTGCAAAACCACTAAATCAACCTGATTCTCTTTGGCAATTTGTAATGCCATTTCAGCCCCTATCCTAAATTCTTTATCTACATTATGTCCATCTTTCGTAGTTACTACACCATTTACTATCTCAGCGGGAATTCTGGGAATTGGTAAACCGCCCATAACCTCGGGGCATACGGAAATTACTTCATGACCTTTTATAAATTCCAAAACCTTCTTGCTAAGATTATTTCCGCCATTATACTTACAATTCTCCCCTAATAAACAAGCACTGACCATAATTTTCATATTACTTATAATTCCTTTCATTTATCTTAGGTATAGGTAATTGAATATATATTTTCAACAAAATAAACTTTTAATTTTGCATTGCCAATAATTCTTCTGCCTTTTCCAGGCTTTCATATCCATACAAAAGTGCAGTGTTAGTCATAATTTCTTTTGTCAGATTCTTCCCTGCCTGTAAATATGACACAATAAATCTTCCATACAAATCAAGAGTTTTATCAGAATAAGTTCTCATTTCTCCCCTGAGATAAGTTTCAAAAGAAGTTGAATATATGGTATCCTCATAAGTATGAATTACCCTGCTGTTTCCTGCCATATAAGGATATTCAGAAGCAAATTCTTCCATCCATGCAACCTGAATTTTTACAATTTCATCAATAATCACCTTTTTCTCTTCTGATAAATAGGGGAAATTCTCTTTCATTTCTTCAAAACGTTTGGGTGCTGTGGACTCCATCATTCTTCCATATTTCTCCGTAATCAGATTCCAATTTTTTGACATAGCTTCTTTAAAATCCTGAATGTAGCTTTCAAGCATTTCCTCACTCCAGGTTAAATACTGACTGGTCCGCATAATGGAAAAAGTTCCCCAGTCATCCTGACAATCCGCTCTGCCGCCCTCATTTTTTACTTTATCAAAATTTTGCCATTCTAACGTTACAAGTTCTTTTACAAGCTGTTCTTTTCTATTTTTCTTACTATTTTTTTCTGCCTTATCATTGTTTTGATGATAAGCTGAATAGTTTAGCACCTGTCCTATATAATGTTCCAAATATGTTGTCTGAGGAATTCTCTTAAGGAACTCTTTTCTCTCCATCTGTTCCAACAACAAAATACAAATTTCTTCCATAGAAGTTTCATTTTCTTCTATATTCATAATTGGTATTAAGACTAATTGACATAATTTTTCAGAAACTCCAAAATCCTCCAATTTTTCCATTCCTTTAAACATCCATTTATAATATGGTGCATAAGTACGATTCAGAAGATAAACAAGTTCCATTACACTTTTCATAAAATTGCTGCGGCATTGTTCTGCAGTTACTATATCTGCTCTTCTTGCCATTCTTCCGTAATTATACTGTCCGTATTGGGAAATAGAATATAAACTTTGAGCAATTTTGGAAAGCCAGATTTCATCCGGATAATAAGCTAATAACTGACTGCGGATATTACTGAATTTTCCTTCTTCATCTTTTAACACCCAGCCATTGGTTGCTGTAGCAAGAGCAAACTCTTCTACATGAGTCCATTCTTCCAACGTTTCCGGTGCTTTTTCCATCCCCAGAATTCTTTGATAAAAATCTTCAATTATGCAGACACCTACTCTGCCTTTTCCGGTTTCCAGGTTATTTCTAGTGATTCCACGAAAAGACGTGGGCAATTTATCATATTCTGCCTGTAAAAATGTTCCAATCTGTTCATAAGTTTCCCGCGTTACCCACATGCAAAATCCCGGTCCAAAATCATGGTCCAGAGAAAATTCATCATCAAAACCAAAACACTCGGAACCTTCTCCGGCTTTTCCTATAGCAATCTTATCTACAAATGCCGGAAATTTTTTTTGAAGCATGGGTTCCCCATATTCATAATAAAAATCCTCAAACATCTGATATCTTAAACTATTTTTTAAATTTCCTGATAAATTTTTATTAGCTTTTGTTCCCATATCAGAACTACTCTGATTTCTTTCAAACATTTTCTCAACCTGTTCCAGATTATCTAATGTACGATAATAGTACTCCGTCTTTCCTACATGCTTTTCCAGTTCTGCCAATGCTTTCTGATAATAGTATTTTGAATCCTCATCATTTCCTTTTTGAAATTGCAATTCTCCCATAACAGATAATGCTGCACCATAATGGAAATCTTGTTCACCATCATCTATAAAAATTTGCAATGAACGATTCAAGAATTCTTCTGCTTGTTGCTGTCTTCCAATTCGTAATAAGGAAGCTGCTAAATTGGAACATGTAATAGCAACTTTAATAATATCTCCATAAGTTTCAATAATTGCTAATGCAGTTTTTAAACATTCTGCCGCTTTTGCAAAATCTCCCATTTCCTGATATAAAAGACTTAAATTATTAAAATAGCTGGCATACAAACTATCTGTAGGAGCAAGCATTTTATCATATATCGTTTTTACTTCTTCATAGTATTTTAAAGAAACATTCCATTCTCCTGCAGCACGGTAGGCATTAGCTACATTCAGACATGTTGTGGCATAATGAATACTGTTTTTCAATCCTTTATTTTCCATAAATGGTAAAATTTGTTCGCAGTAATATATAGATTTTTCATATTGACTGGTATCCCGATAAAAACCAATCAACTCATTTACGATAGTTATTACTGTAGAATCGTCATTTATTTCCATGGCTTCTTTAAGTGCTTCCTGTAAATATGGTTCTACTTCAGCCATTCTTTGCTCTTCAAATAATTTATCTAATCCTGCCAGAATTTCATCTACACTTCTCATACTTTACCTTTCATACCATGATTTATAAGAATTAATTGTACCATGTTTAAAAAAGACTGTCATAATCAGTTGTTTTCTAGCACAGAATTCAACTTCTACAACAGCCTCATTTCTTAATTAAATTTTCAATTAGAACTATTCATTCAATTCAAAACGTTTCCAGATTTTATCTGCACCGCACACATGTTTTGTGCCATCTGCTTCAAGGATTATATAATCATCTTCGCCGATAAAAGTACGACCTCTGCGATGAGTAATGTAAGGACATACAATATCACCATTTTCTTTCGTAATTTTCACAAGGAAGTCTGTTACAATCCAACCTTTTACTACCACATCCGCTAACAATTCAAATCCATCTTCTAATTCTTTACCTGCTTCATATTTTATAACATCAGCTTCAATCGGTGTTCGTCTATATTTCATAGCAACCTCCATTTCCTACCATAATTAAAACTTACTTTTTTATGGTAAAATCCCCTTTATAGTATATATACATTATACCTTGAAATCTTAGTTTTTCCTATATTTTTTTTTAGATTTCTTAGTTTTTAAAACTATGAATCGGTGCCGGGATTCTTCCGCCACGGTTTACAAAAGCATCACAAGAGAACTGATTTACAGGCATGATAGGTGCATAACCTAAAAGTCCACCAAATTCTACAGTTTCTCCTACTCCTTTGCCGATAACAGGAATAATACGTACGGCAGTTGTTTTCTGATTAATCATACCGATGGCAAGTTCATCTGCAATAATACCGGAAATAGTAGTTGCTTTGGTATCACCCGGAATCGCAATCATATCTAATCCCACGGAACATACACAAGTCATTGCTTCTAATTTTTCTAATGTTAATGCTCCTGCCACAACTGCATCAATCATTCCCTGATCTTCACTGACAGGAATAAATGCACCGCTTAAGCCACCTACATAGGAAGAAGCCATAACTCCGCCTTTTTTTACCTGATCATTTAAAATTGCTAATGCAGCTGTTGTTCCCGGTGCCCCTGCATATTCCAATCCCATTTCACACAAAATATCTGCTACAGAGTCTCCGACCGCCGGTGTTGGAGCTAAGGATAAATCTACAATACCAAACGGAACGCCCATACGTCTGGATGCTTCTTTGGCTACCAACTGACCTACACGAGTTACTTTAAAGGCAGTTTTCTTAATAGTTTCACACATTACTTCAAAACTTTCACCTTTTACTTTTTCAAGAGCAGTTTTAACAACACCCGGTCCGCTTACGCCAACATTAATAATATAATCTGCTTCTGTTACACCATGGAAAGCTCCTGCCATAAATGGGTTATCATCAGGTGCATTACAAAATACTACTAATTTAGCACATCCTAAAGAATCAGATTCTTTGGTATATTCTGCTGTTTCTTTTACAATGTCACCCATAAGTCGTACTGCATCCATGTTAATACCGGTTTTTGTAGAACCTAAATTAATAGAACTACAAACTCTTTCTGTATTCGCCAATGCCTCAGGGATAGAACGAATCAATAATTCATCTGCTTTTGTCATCCCTTTAGAAACCAAGGCAGAATACCCGCCAATAAAATTAACACCCACTTTTTTTGCAACATTATCCAAGGTTTTTGCAATAGTTACAAAATCAGAACTTGTTTTGCAAGCTGCACCACCAATCAATGCAATGGGTGTTACAGAGATTCTTTTATTTACAATGGGAATACCGAATTCTCTGGCAATATCTTCGCCTGTAGAAACTAAATTCTTAGCTGCCTCATAAATTTTATTATATATCTTTTCATTTAATTTATCTAAGTCTGAATCTATACAGTCCAGAAGACTGATACCTAAAGTAATAGTTCTTACATCCAGATTTTCTTTTTCAATCATCTTATTAGTTTCAGCAACTTCATATATGTTTAACATTTTATCTTCATGCCTTTCTTTTGATATAGTAATTTTGTAACAAATTAAATTCTGTGCATACTGTTAAAAATATCTTCTCGCTGACATCTGATAATAACACCGATTTCTTCACCTAATTTCGCAAGATCTTCTGCTGTTTCTTTGAAATGTTTTGTGCTTTCTGTTCTGTCTACAATCATCATCATATTAAAATATCCCTGAACGATAGTCTGGGAAATATCTAAAATATTAATATTGTTTTCAGCTAAATATACACAAACTTTAGCAATAATACCAACGGTATCTTTTCCTACTACTGTAATAATTGTCTTTTTCATAATTTCCTCCACATTTGCTAATGCATACAATTTTTATTTTTTAATATTACAATTTTAATCTTCTATAAATATACGTCTGCGTTTATGCTATTTTTATCACAGAAGATACTTCATCTCTTTTTGCTACAGTTATTGGGAATTGAACTTCATTGTATATGTCACTTCCCATTGCTAATTCTACACGAACTGTTTCATAAGCCAATTCAGGAATATTATTATCCTTACTCAGATGACCTAAAACAACTCCCTGAAGTTTTTCATGAGCAATTCTTTTTAGTAACTGCCCTGATAATTCGTTGGATAAATGTCCCCTGTCACCCAGAATTCTTCTTTTTAACTGATATGGATATGGACCAACTTGTAACATGTTTACATCATGGTTCGCTTCTAAAAACAATAAATCCATTCCTTTTAAACATTCCACAGTGTATTCATTATAAGTCCCCAAATCCGTAGCAATAGCAATTTTTTTATTTCCATATTTCATACGGTATGCTACCGGTTCCGCTGCGTCATGAGAAGTACGCATAGGATCTACGGTAATATCTTTAATTCGAAAACTCTCATCAGCCTTAACCGGTACAAATAACTCTTCTTCTATTTTACCTACTGAGGAACTATTTTTAATTGCATTAATGGTTCCGCAAGTTGCATAAATGGGAATATGATATTTTCTGCTAAGCACACCCAATCCGCAAATATGATCTGAATGCTCATGAGTAATCAGAATTCCATCAATATTCGTGAGAGATTGTCCAATACTGTTAAGACCGCCTTCTGTTTTTTTACCACTGATTCCAACATCTACTAACAGATGTGTAGCATCGGTTCCCACGTAAATACAGTTTCCACTGCTTCCGCTGGCAATACTACATAACTCCATTTATAATGCTCTCTCCTTCTTAGATTGTTTTCCAATAAACTTCTATCATATCACCTTCATGGAGTTCTTCCATAAACTGCGCCTGATTACCGTTTAGGTTAGTTACAATAGCTCCTTGAGGTTTGGATAAATCAAAATCAATAAAATCAAAAATATCTACAAAAACATATTTCGGCTTTCCTCGTAATACCACCGGTTTACGATTAACCATAACAATCATTCGTTTATTTTCCAAAGGAACTTCTGTTACATTCTTATTATCTACACCCTTATCCTGTTTATTGTCAAGATTTGTATCTGATTTTTTATCTGCAGAATCTTCCAATGTAGTTTCATAAGAAGACATTTCCGTTGCTGACATAAAATCACTTTCATTTTCAGACATCTCATTACTATCTTCGGATACTGTTACATCATCATCTTCTTCAAAAAGTTCTGCATAGGTTGTTGCCATTTCTGTTTTAGACATCAGTACGGAAAAGTTTTCATATACTTTTGTCTGCATGTTAGCCTTATTATTGTTTACATAATATGTATTATAGGTATCTGCAGAAACGTCCATAAACTGTAAAATCTGTTCTATGGTATAGTATTTTAAGAATTCAATATCATCTCCATCCTGAATCTTATAATAAGCAGACTCTAGTTTGCCGTTTACAGATGCAAATTTAGGTAACTGAACCTTTTTCTGATTAATTTCAACAACTAAAGAACCACCACTTTCAGGTAATTGGGAAATTTCCATTTTAGCCGGGGCACCTGCTGTGGATTCTTCAACATAAATAATATCTTCTTTATTAATTCTTGTATGAATATTTGCCGGTTTTCCATTCACAAGAATCTGTGCACCTTCCCCGACTTCTCCGCGGACAATCTTTTTAATTCCATCTACAGTAAAGTTAAGCTCTTTACCACGCTTTGGGAAAAATCCATCATTCGGGAAATTAGCCTGAATAGCAGCATCTGTCACTTTTAAATGTTTATTGTCATATAATTTTATTTTCTGT
>JAFXGP010000014.1 GCA_017521195.1 Lachnospiraceae bacterium | reverse complement strand
TTCAATATGTTAAGACCTAAGGAGGAAAGATAAGATGGAAGGATATAAAAAGAAATTTGAAAGTATAGAATTGGAACCATGTGAACTTGTAATGATTCGTGAATTGGCAGTCGATTATAGAAAACGTTTGTTAGAAAAATATCATGTGGAAAGTGAGAAGGAACTGAGGAGAGAGATTCAGAAATGGGGAACGTATGATGAGACTTTGCAGTACTTTTACTTAGTGACCTGTAATCGTTTGATAAAGAAAATTCCGGAAGTACCACAAGAAATTTTAGAGCAAGGATTTCTTGTGGAAACAGATAATGTAGTGGTTGGAAAATAGAATAAAGTATAAAGAATTTTAGAGTAATCACCCTGATAATCTTTGCAGAACGTGCAGAGAAATGTCAGGGTGACTTTTGCTTGTAAGGAAATAATAAGAGGGTTAGGGAAACTTCCCTTGTCTAAAATTTGGTCAGAGTAATCGTCAGATTTGTCCGGACAAATTTTGTCTGTGTCATGACACAGGCAGTGCTTGCTAAGTAACAAAATTAAGAAAATAAACAGAAAAAATTGAGAGACTCTTTAATCATTTTAGCAACATATCCCGTTATTATATATAGAGAGTCACAAGAAAGGAGGCTGGAGCGTGTTAAGTGATGATAAATTAATAGAACAGATTAAGGCTGGCGATGAACAGGCGGCAGAAGAACTGATTACACGCTATTATGCATCCATACTGCGTTATTGCAGATGGCATTGCTCCAGCGTGGAAAAAGCCGAAGATTTGACGCAGGAAACATTCTACAAGTTGTTCAAAAATATATCCGGCTATAAAGGAAAAAGAAAATTTAAAGCCTATTTATATACCATTGCAAACAGACTGTGTATTGATGAAAGCAGAAAGTCCCCTTCTTATCCGTTAGAGGATGAAGAAAGTATAGTTGATGAATGTAATGAAATACTCAGGCTGGAGGATAAGGAGGAGGTAAATTATCTTTTAAGTACTTTATCCCCCGAACAAAGGGAAGCAATTATATTACGCTTCGGAGAGCAGCTTGAATTTCATGAAATAGCAAAAGTAATGGGGTGTAACATGAGAACTGCACAAAGCAGAGTTCGTAATGGATTAAAAATCATGAGGAAGGAGCAGGCAAATGAAAAATAGAAACTTAAAAAGCAACTTGTATCATTCTCTAGGACAGGAAGGACAACCGAAGAGGCTGGAAGAAACCATAATATGTTGTAAAAAAATAATGCAGAAGCAAATGATTTGCAAGGAGGAACCACGAACAAGTTTCTTTCGGTATTTATCGGATGTGTTCCGATATGAAGGAATCCCCATTTTTATTCTGCAGGCAGTAACCTTATTTTTGGTTTGTATCACGATTGCTGGTGTGGCGGATATTCCGGAGAATATACCGGTATATATGCCGTTTTTTGTGTTAGCAGCCGTGCCTGTATTATTCAAGAGTCAGATATATGGAATGAGTGAAATTGAGGCAGTGACGAGAGCATCAGGCGCTCAGATTATGTTGGCAAAATTAGTCTTGGCAGGAGCTGCTAATTTGATATGCATTACTGTTGTTCTATGTTTGGAAGTATCGATGCCCAACAACAATAGCAATATTGGTCTGGGACAAATGGTGTTGTTCGGACTGGTTCCATATTTGTTTTGTATGACTGGAATGCTTAGATTGGTACGGTTACAAAGAAAAGAGAATGTATGGAAAGGTGTAGTTATAATGCTTGGTTCCAGTGTTGGATTTGCGCTTTCAACAAGAATAATACCGTGGCTGTATGTTACATCCGCGGTTGGGTTCTGGCTAATTGCATTCGTAGTATTCGGGATATTTTTTGCAAAGGAAGTTTTATTTATTGTAGAGATGAGAAAGGAAGGAAAAATGTATGGAATTATCGCTTGACCGATTAACGAAGCATTATGGAAATAAAATAGCAGTAGATTGTGTCAGTGCTACTTTAAGACCGGGAGTATATGGTCTTTTGGGAGCAAACGGTGCAGGAAAAACTACTTTGATGCGAATGTTGTGTGCTATTTTGGAGTCTACTTCCGGCGAGGTGCTGCTTGATGGAAAAGAAGTAGCTTCAATGGGGGCTGATTACAGGAATGTACTGGGATATTTGCCACAGGATTTTGGGTACTATCCAAATTATTCAGCAAAGGAGTTTTTGATGTATGTTGCAGCACTGAAAGGAATACCAAAGGATATTGCTAAGAAAAGAACGGAGGAACTGCTGGAAGTAGTGGGGTTAAGTAATGTGGCAAATAAGAAGATAAAAACCTTCTCCGGCGGTATGAAGCAGAGAGTAGGTATTGCCCAGGCATTACTGAATAATCCGCAGATTTTGATTTTGGATGAACCTACAGCGGGACTTGATCCGAAAGAGCGTGTACGATTCCGTAATTTACTTTCGGAATATGCAGGAGATAAAATAGTGATTCTGTCCACTCATATTGTTTCGGACATTGAGGCAATTGCGGATGAAGTGTTACTGATGAAAAAAGGTAAATTTGTGCTACAGGGAACCGTTCAGGAATTAACAGAAAAAGCAAATGGTAAAGTTTGGGAACTCACTGTTTCTCCGGCAGAAGCAAGAAAGTGGCAGACAAGAACAACTGTTGCGAATTTAAGACATGAGGGAAAAGACATTGTACTTCGTATTATTTCAGACAATATGCCCAGCGAACAAGCAGTGCCGTGTGAAGCTACATTGGAAGACCTTTATTTGTATTATTTCCCGACAGAAGAAGGGGGACAGTAAAATGGAATTATTCTTACTAGAGCATAAGAAACTATGGAGAAAGCAAGTGGTGAAGATATGCGTACTGTTATGCTTTGTCTATATTGTGGTTTTTGGAAGCATTTTGTCATTTCAGTGGTTTACATTTGGAAGTTTAGATGATTATACAAGTGCTTTTGGTAACAATTTTGATGGCTATCAGATGATAAGGAAGAGTCAGGAATATGCACTTACTTTTGACGAGGAATTAACGGATGAAACATTACAGCAGATAGTGAGAGATTATCAGAGAATATATGCAGTCGGGACAGATGAGGAATTAGGAAATACAGAATGGAAAACTGTTAATAGCTGGCTAAGTATGTTGTATCCTGAATTAAAGGACCCGGGAATAAATCCGCCAGCCTACAGTTCGATGATTACTTATGTCAATCCGGATGAACTGACAGGATTTTATGAGAGAAGAGAACTGGCAATTAATGACTTTTTGGAAAGTAATGGGCAGGTAGGAGAGGAAAAAGAATATCTGCTAAATATGGCACAGAAAGTAGAGACTCCATTTCGATATGAATGGGTAGAAGGATGGTCGCAACTCCTTGGAAGTATGATTGCTGATTTGGGTATTGTAATGGCATTATTTATGGCAATTACATTATCGCCGTTATTCGCAGAAGAGTGGCACTCCAATACAAGCTCATTGTTGCTGACAACGAAAAACGGGTGGGAGAAAGTTGCATTTGCAAAAATTTTAACGGGATTAGTGTTCACTTTGGAATTTTATGCAATATTGGTAATTCCAAGCATCCTATCGCAGCTGTTTTTTATGGGGACATCCGGATGGGATATGCCGATTCAGAATATTAAACCTCTTGCAGTTGCACCCATGAATATGTTACAGGCTGAAATATATGAGTATGCTTTTGCGTTATTTGGTGTAATCGGATACGCAGGTATTGTAATGTATATTTCAGCCAAAGTAAAAAATAATGTGTTGGCATTGTTGCTTAGTTTAACAGCAGCATATGGGCCAATGATGGTTGCACAGTATCTTCCCTATGAAATGCAAAAAGCATTGGATTTGTTACCGTTAGTTGGAAGCGGTGCGGATGTTTTTAGGACAAATACTTTTCATGTCTTCGGAACATATATATGGTCTCCATATCTGTTGATTACAATTCCGGTTTTGATTGGTATCTGTTGTATGCCGTTTGCAATTAAAAATTGGTCAAGAAGATTGAAAGCATAGAAGGAATATGGCTATAAAAAAGAAAAAAGGAAAATGGATTGTAAAACTACTGAAAGTAGTAGTGATAGCGTATCTGTTGTTGATTTTATGCCAGTTGATTGGCGATGTTTATTCAAGATTGAGCGTTACACATAATATTCTGGTTTCAGAGGAATGGAATTTAATTATTGTGAATCGTTGGAATGAATTGCCGGAAGATTATAGTGTAGAATTGACAGAATTATCAAATGGTCAGAAGGTAGACAGCAGAATCTATCCTTACTTACAGGAAATGTTTGATGCAGCAAGAGCAGAAGGAGTATACCCTGTTGTTCGGGAAGGATATAGAACAGAAGAAGAACAGCAGGAGATACTGGATGAGAAGATACAAATCTACATAAATCAGGGATATTCACAGTCGAGAGCAGAAAGAACAGCGAAAGAATGGGTGGCATTGCCGGGGACTAGTGAGCATCAATTAGGGATTGCTGTAGATATTAACGCAGACAAATCAAAGTGTAGTAATGAAGAGGTTTATGCATGGCTTGCTGAGAATGCTTATAAGTATGGGTTCGTTTTAAGGTATCCTATGGGGAAACAGGAAATTACCGGGACAAGCTATGAGCCGTGGCATTATCGTTATGTAGGAGAAGAAGCTGCACTGGAAATTTATGAACAGGGAATATGCCTAGAAGAATATTATGAGTAATTGATTGAGGAGGGAGGATTATAGCTAAGTTATTATTACTTTCCCTTGAGGAAAATGAGGACGAACTATTAAATGCGGTTATGTCAGTTTTGGATGGTTTTGAAAATAAAACGCATATGACAAAAGAGAATTTTTGCACAAAATTAGTTTTTGAAGGAATGGAAATAGATGTTTCAAGAAGATTGATATATCGAGGAAAGAGAGAGATTAAGACTACGTTTGTCGAGTTTGAAATTCTGCATTTATTGGCAAGAAATCCGGGCAGAGTATTTAGTAAGGAACAGATTTATGACATTGTGTGGAAAGAACCTTATTCTGGCGATTATAATATCGTGATGAGCCATATTAGAAATACTAGAAAAAAGATAGAAGATAATCCAAGTAAACCTGTTTATATACAGACGGTTTGGGGTGTGGGATATAGGTTTAATGCTATTTTAAAAAGTTGATTTATTTAGTTGAGAGAGCAAATCACATTTGTGATAACTTGCTCTCTTTTTTGTGGAGAAAATTAACAAAACAAAACAATTATCAATTATCGAGAAACCATATATAAGCCTGAGCAAAAATCGCAATATCTTGCGAGAGTATCTTGAATAATTGCTTGCAAAGTGATATCTTGATTAATATAAAGAGAGGTAAATGGATGAATACAAGATATTATATGGTCATTATTAAAGGTGAAATAAAGACATCCGAAATAATGTCATGTGTGTACAATAGAAATACCCAAAAATGGGATGTAAAATTCAATACTGGAAAAACATACTCTTATGCATATTTGAATGTGGAAAAATTAACTGAACCAGATGTTTTAAATCCTAATATGTATCGTATTAGCAGAGATGGACGGGAGTTCTTTGATATTAAAGCAATATATGTATTTAGAAGTACATATGAGTCCTATTGGCATATTTGTTTTGGCGATGGTAGTGAAAGAGATTATCGTCGAAGCGACTTGCATATTATAGAGTCTTGTCTTAATCAAAGCCAGTCATCAAATGTATTTGAATATATAAAGCAAATTGCAGGTTTGAGTAATATTAGGAATGAAGGGACCGGTGAAAAACTATTGTCTAAGAGGTTTGATAAGATTTCTTTTGTGGGTAGTGATGTGGCTTTAGCAAAGTATTTGAATCCATCATCATTGCAAGGAAAAAGAATAGCGCGCGAATATATTCCTATTTTTCCATTTGGATGCAATAACAGTCAGTACAAGGCTGTGAAAAATGCCATGGAGAATCAGATTAGTGTTATACAGGGACCTCCCGGAACAGGTAAGACGCAGACGATATTAAATATAATTGCCAATATATTGATGCAAGGAAAAACGGTACAGATAGTATCCAACAATAATTCAGCAACAGAAAATGTATATGAAAAATTATCATCGCTCAAGTACAATTTGGGTTTTGTTGCTGCAACATTAGGAAGTTCTAAGAACAAGAAAATATTTGTTGAGCATCAGGATATAAATTATCCAGACTTTTCGCTTTGGAAAATAAATGAAAATTCTTATGATTTGCAGAAGAGAATAGCAGAGCAATCCAGTCAGTTAAAAACTGTTTTTGATAAGCAGGAGAAACTTGCGTGTTTAAGGCAGGAACTTTCACAGTTGGTTACAGAACAGGAATATTTCAATCAATATGTCGAAGAATCAGATGTTGATACAGACAATATAAAATTTAAGAAAAAACTGTCATCAAAACATTGGATGGTATTGTGGCAGGAGTGCAAGTTGATTTCGGAAGAGAAAAAGGCAATAGGATTTTGGTTTAAGATAAAGGGCTTTTTTAAGTATGGAGTAATAGATTGGAATTTTTATAAACAGGATATTTCGAAGATAATTACAACTTTTCAGGCTATGTATTATCGTGCAAAGCAGGCGGAATTGTTTGCAGAAATTGCAGATATTGAAAAGTATTTGAATAATGTTAATAAGAATTTGCTTGATGATTTATGCAATCAGTCAATGGTTGTACTGAAAGACAAACTGGCAAGAAAATATGAAGGTAAGAGCAGTAGAAAGATATTTAGCGAAGATAATTTGTGGAAAGAACCATATGATGTTCTTGATGAATATCCTGTTATTTTAAGTACAACATTTTCATCAAGAAACAGCCTGAATTCAGATGTAGTGTACGATTATCTTATAATGGATGAGGCATCACAGGTAGATATTGCAACCGGTGCATTGGCACTTTCTTGTGCAAGGAATGTTGTTATTGTAGGGGATACAAAGCAGCTTCCTAATGTTGTTATAGATGATGTAAAGACCAAAGCAAAAGCTATATTTGATACATTTAATGTGAATGAAGGATATCAGTATACGAAGAGCTTTCTCCAATCCATTTTGGATGTCATGCCAAATGTAACACAAACATTATTGCGAGAGCATTATCGATGCCATCCTAAAATAATTAATTTCTGCAATCAGAAATTTTATCGTGGTGAATTGATTATAATGACAACGGATAAAGGCGAGGAAGATGTGTTGTCTGTGGTAAAAACAGTTGCAGGAAATCACGAGCGTAATCATTATAGTCAACGCCAGATAGATGTTATTAAAAGTGAGATTATACCAAAATATGTTTGCAATCCGGAAGAAACCGGAATTATTGCACCGTACAAAAATCAGGTAGAAGCATTAAGCAAAGAGATAACAGATATTGATGCGGCTACAGTGCATAAGTTCCAAGGCAAGGAAAAAGAGAATATTATTATATCTACTGTGGATGATGAGATATCTGATTTTGCAGATGATTCGTATTTAATCAATGTTGCTGTATCAAGAGCAAAGAAGAAATTGATGCTGGTTGTAACTGGAAATGAGCAATCAAAAGAGCATAATATAACAGATTTGATAGACTACATTCAATATAACAATTTTGAGGTGGCAGAGAGTAAAATATATTCTATTTTTGATTATCTTTACAAGCAGTATACCGAGGAAAGAATAGCATATTTGCAGAAGCATAAAAAGATATCAGAATATGATTCAGAGAATCTGATGTATTCTTTGATCGAGGAAATAATCGCCGATAACAAGTATTCAAGCTTGGATGTTGTTTGCCATTTTCCGTTGAATATGTTAATTAAAAATCCAGAATTATTAAACGAACAGGAATGCCAGTATGCAATGAATACGGCAACACATTTGGATTTTCTGATTTATAACAGAATTGGTAAAAAGCCTGTGCTGGCGATTGAAGTTGACGGATATGAATACCATAAAGAGAATACTGTACAGGCTTCAAGAGATTTCTTAAAAAATCATATAATGGAGCTGTATGAAATTCCATTGCTGAGATTTAAAACAAATGGCAGCGGTGAAAGAGAAAAGATCGTAGAAATGCTGGACAAGTTGGTAGGATAACCGAAATAAGAAATGAAATGGGAGTGATATTATGGCTGTATCATATAACAAATTATGGAAACTGTTAGTAGATAAAAAGATGAGCAAATCAGATTTGCGTAAAAAGGCAGAAATTGCTCCTAACACAATGACCAAATTGCGCCGTGATGAGGAAGTAAGTCTTACAATTCTAAGTAAGATATGCAAGACTCTAAATGCAGATTTTGGTGATATTGTGGAGTATGTACCAGATGCGGAAATTTGGGATTTGTATGATGAAAATAGGGAACTTATCGGAAGGGATCATGTCAGAGGTGAGCAGTTACCGATAGATGGATATCATCTTGTGGTACATGTGTGGATTCGAAATTCCAAGGGTGAGTATCTGATTTCACAGCGTTCTGCAAATAGACCAACATATCCTCTGATGTGGGAATGTGTAGGTGGTTCGGTTGTGAAAGGTGAGGATAGCCTGTTAGGAGCAATCAGAGAAGCAAAAGAAGAAGTTGGCGTTGATTTGAATCCGGAAAATGGACAAATTCTTTTTACAAAAACACGAAAAATCATAGATGGTAAAATCTTTAATGATATTATGGATGTTTGGTTGTTTGAATATGATGGAGAAGTTGATTTAGCCAATGCCACAACAGATGAAGTGGCGCAGGTTGCTTGGATGAATAGGGAGCAAATTGAGGAACTGTTTGAACATAAGTTGTTTGTGGAGACATTGGAATACTTCTTTACGGAAACGATGTTTACGGAAATGTAATATTTACTCAGGAGAAAGCAGACGATAGATAAAAGCAATGATATTTAGCATAGATTATTGTACATTTGTTTATAGTACAATTCATATGGATGGAAAGGGTGCTACGAAATGGCAAACGAATTAGAAAGAGCATTAAATAATTACAAGAAAAATATGGATGCTAATAGAAAAGGGGATGCTGCTTGTTATGACAGCTTCTTTAAATATTGTGAGGAAGAGGGATTATCAAAGTATCCTCTGAAAAAATTGTTTGCGGAATATATTAGTATGCATAGTATAGTAGAAGCTTGTAGGACCTATGTTGAAGGAAGTAAGAAGACAAAAACTATGCAAGCCATTAATAGATACTTGATTGCAATTGATAAATTTTACGTAAACTACATAAAGAAGCAGGGGATCATATGTGATGAGCTTGAAGCGGGATGTCATAGGAAAGAAGTTATAAATGATGTAGCTAATTCTATGAATGAAAAGTTGGGTAGTAGAAGAATAACTGTACCTATGAAATCCGACGAGATAGAAGCGATGGAAGAAGTTATTAAAACTTTGAATTATGAAAGGCACTGTCAATATGGTCAAATTGTAAGGTATAGACTTATGCTTGAATATGGATTTAAAAGTGAAGTTCTTTTGGATTTGAGATTGGAACAGTTTGATGAGGAAACATTATCATTTAATTTAGAATATGCTGAAGATACTCACTTTAAACTGTTTTTAGAAGAAGAATTAGGAAATATGGTAAAAAGGTATTGTGAAATGAATTGCAAGAAGGATAGGAAATGGCTATTTACTAATTCGAATGGAAAGAAGATATCTTCTCCTTACATAATGGACGAATTAAGAAAACGAGCAAAAGAAAACTTTAATGTTGAAGGATTTAGCGCTATGGCTACAGCACTTACAGGCGTACAAAAATTATTAGAAAAAGGAATGACTATTGCTGAGATAAAAGTGCTTACGGGATTTGGAATACAAAAAATAGATGATGTAGCCGAATATATGTTGATGGCACAAGATATTGAAAAAGCAATAAACGAAAAACTTTAATGTAATTTAACTCGGAAGTCTTCTAAGGCTGTTCGCAATCTTGAATAAAAATAAGAAAAATTCGTACAGAACACGAATTCCAACATATGTATTAGAGTTGTGTGAAAGGAGAGTGTATGAATAACATAGCGGAGATGAATTATAAATTTCATAATCACGATATTGAGAATATATGGCATATCTTTTTCTGCTTATCTGATACGACATTTTCATCAATAGAATTATCTTATGGAAAAAGTGGAGCATACGTATTGTCATGTGAAACAATGATGTCAATTTGTAAAACGCTTGAAACTATTGATTTTTGTTGCGATAGGAATGCTTATTTAGATGCATATACTTTAATCCGGAAAATCAGAGACGACTTGATGCAGTATTTATTTGTGTTGAATGTCATACAGAATAAACATGGTTTAACAGATGAAGAATGTAAAGGATTTCGGTTAGAACCGGAAACGATGATGAAATTGATAGGATTAGATATTTCAATATTAATCTCAGGAGAAAGAAAAACAGAAGCAGAATATGCTATGGAAAAATGGATATACAATATATTGGGAAATTCAGAAAATGCAAAGTATAGAAGAGAATTTTTTGATACATCAAAGTATAGAACATATCTTGTAAGTAATAATGAAAAGGTTAAATATGTTTTTGAAAATTTTCTTGTAGATAAATGGAAACGAGAAGATAGAAAGTTAAATAATTATGTTCATACCAATGGTATAAAGTATCTAATGGACAATTATGTTTATCAATACGAAAAGCAAAAGAAAGATAAAGAATTGGTAGAAACTTTGCAGAATATTACGGATATTTTCTTGAGCCTGTTAGCAATAATTGATAGTATTAAATTTCATTCATCTGATTATTTGGATGCATTAGAAATGGACATGGAACCATTGGAAGGCAGTCAATATTGGGTGTGTCCAGTAATAGTAGAATATATGAATGACAGATTTGATAAAGGACTGTTGCGATATATTCAAGAAAATGAAGGACATGGAATGCAGTTCTTAGCAGAGTATTATAATAGGTAATTGATGAAAATTGGAGGTGATACAATGACAAGTGAATTTATGAGAGATTTGCTTACAAAAGATGAAAAAATAACAGTAGAATATAAATCTTGTCAGCATGGTGTGCAGGAAGATGTGTATGAAACGGTGTGTTCATTTTCGAACAGATACGGTGGATATATTATCATGGGGGTAGAGGATGATGGTACTCCAATAGGTATTAATCGAAATATGGTTAAGGATATGAAGATAAATTTCGTGAATCAGCTTAATAATCCGGATAAGATGTCACCAACATTATATCTATCAATAGAGGATATCGAATATGAAGGAAAGACTCTTTTATGGGTGTATGTTCCGCCGTCATCTACTGTAGAAAAGTGTGCAAATAGAATCTATGACAGAAATGAAGATGGTGATATGGATATTACGGATTCGCCTATTCAGCTGCAAAATATGTATAACAGAAAGAGTAATACATATGCGGAGCATAAGATATTCCCATATGTTACAACGGAAGATTTGCGCATGGATTTAATGGATAAAGTAAGAAATCTTGCAAAGAGTAAAAATCCAGATCATCTTTGGCTGAAGATGTCTGATGAAGAAATATTGAAGAGTGCAGGTTTATGGGAAAAAGATTTTTCATCAGGAATCCAAGGTTACAATCTGGCAGGGGTTCTGTTATTTGGAAAGGATGAAGTAATACGTTCTTGCTGTCCTGGATATATTACGGATGCAATATATAGAGTGGATAATCTTGATAGATATGATGACAGATTGCAGGTGACAACAAATCTGATAGAAGCATATGAACTTCTGATGGAGTTTGTAGCAAAGCATACTTCAGATAAATTTTGCCTGATTGATAATGTAAATACAAGTATTAGAGGTATTATTTCCAGAGAAGTTATTGCAAATATTCTTGTGCATAGAGACTATTCCAGTGCATTCCCGGCAAAGGTAATTATTGAAAAAGACTGGTTAAAAACAGAGAACTGGTGTATACCAAGACGTCATGGGAATATTATGAGTGATGAATTTACACCATACCCGAAGAATCCATTGATTCAACAATTTTTTGCAAATATTGGTAGGACAGATACCATTGGTTCCGGTGTGAGAAACTTATATAAATATACACCAATATATTCAGATGGTGGCAAACCGGAATTGATTGAAGATGATGTGTTTAGAATAATAATTCCTTTGGACAAGGTGGCTGTTGAAGAGGCAAGAGAGCAGCAAACTTTATCTGAAAGAGAACAAAAAATCTATAATATGATTTGCGAAAATATTCACTTATCAGTTGAACAGGTAATGGCAGAACTTGACATATCAAGAGCAACGGTATTCAGAGACTATGCTAAAATCAAAAAAGTGACAGGTGTAATGTACGATAAAAAGACATCAACTTGGACTTTGTAATTAAAGATTGACTTAGTCTCATTTAGTCTCAAGTTAGTCTCATGAGATTTGATACTGAATGAGACTGAATAAAGAGGCAGAAATGTAGTAAAATCGACATTTTCGAAATAATAAGAGAAAATTAGTCTCATTTGGTGAGAGAAGATTATGAGACTAAGATGAGACTGATAAAATTATCATACCGTTTAATGGCGAAAATGAGGAATAAACAATGAGCAATACAGTAGGAAAACTTATAGAGGAATTATTAGAAGTATTTAAAAAGAATTACAAGAGACCGAGATTGTGGATATGCTTAGGATTAATTATTTTTTGCTTTGTTCTTTTATTTCCATACATTGATTCAAATTTCTTGTATTTTTCAAGAATGGAAAAGAGAATAAGTATTTTAGAAAGAGTGATGGAGTTAGATCAAGAAAAAATTAATAGTAATCAAGCATATCAAAATGAATACCAAAGTATACTGAAAGAGATGGAACAACAGAGTGAGAGAACAATTAATTCTGTTATGAATAGAGTGTCTAATTACATAAATAATTTGATGGAAACTGGTAAAGAACAGGGGAATAGATGGGTTAAATTCTTTACTGGCGCTATTTGGTTTATAATTGTAACGGTCTGTATTCCGTTTATGAATACATTTAAAAAGCGAAGTGATAAAGTACTAGCATTTGTTTTAATGATAATTATATCATTTTTAGCAGGGTGGATTTTTTCAATAATACCAATAATAGTTACGCCTATGTTTAACTATATAGGGATACCTATTATGCAAATTATTTTATTGATTGCGATAGTGAATAAAAGTAAGAAGAATTAGCGAGTTTGGTATAACTATGGCAATGGATTGTAACATAAATGCAATAATAGTATGAGTACACCCTGAGTACAAAAATAATGCGACTCAAAATAACTCTTGCAAAATCAGCAAATAGTGCAACGAAAAGTAGGAATATCCCAATAGAATACCCCCAAATATTCTTGCAAGAAACGAGTTCGAATAATCCCGAACACAATAAATAATCCAAATAAAATCAAAGGCGATTCAGCAAGTTTGCTGAGTCGCTTTTTTTGTACCAAGACCGATGATTAGTCATGGAACTTTTGAGAATTATTTAGTATAGTATTATTAATAGATTAATTTGGGGGAAGAAATATGAAACATGTTCTAATTGTATCAAAGGCAGAAAAATTAGAGGAATATTTACAGATTGCAAAAGAATATCATGTTTCATTTGAGATAAATGATTTCTTTAATGCAAAGCTTTTAGATGATGAAAAAGAAATCGAAAATGTGATAACCATGTACAAAAAATTTGGTATTCCAAAGAATAGTACCATGCATGGGGCATTTTTTGATTTGGCGATTAATAGTAGTGATGCAAAAATCCGTGAAATTTCTGAATTCCGAATGGCACAAAGCATGGAAATTGCAAGCCGGTTGGGAGTAAAAGGTGTAATTTTTCATACCAATTATAATCCGGATATTCCGGGAGAAATGTATAAGCAGCAATTGATAGATACCTTAGTCAGCTATTTGGCAAAGTTATTGAAACAATATCCCAACATTGATATTTACATGGAAAATATGTTTGATAAAACGCCGGAGGTGTTAGAAAAGATTTCAAAGCAATTGCAAGAATATCCTAATTATGGAGTATGTCTGGATTGGGCGCATGTAAATGTATATGGTGGATTGCATGATGAATGGGGAAAAAGTCTTTATCCATATGTAAAACACATTCATATTAATGATAATGACCATACTGCAGATGTTCATCTTCCGCTGGGGAAGGGAAAAATAGATTGGGATGAATTCATGGAATATTATTATAAATATTTCAAAGATTCCAGTGTTTTAATTGAAACGAACGATCCACAACACCAGCGGGAATCATTAGAATATTTAAAAGATTTGCTTCAGGGAAAAGATACAAGGTTATACAATTCTAAAGCAGAAGAATTATTGGAAAAAATATTTTATTATATGAATGAATTAACAATAGAGAAAGATTTTTCTGAATCAGTTCTGCTGTTGACAGAGTTGGGGCGTACTTTAGTAAATGCAGACAGAACCTCTTTTTGGTACCGTGATGTAAAAAATAATTCTTACTGGACAATGGGAGCATCCGGGACCGGGCGTATTGTTGTACCAAAGGGACAGGGAATTGTTGGTTCATCTATTGAAAATAATGAGACAATTTTAATTAATAATCCTTATCAGGATACAAGATTTAATCCGCAGGTAGATAAAGAAACCGGTTATATAACAAAGTCAATTTTATGCATGCCTGTAACCAATAGTTGTGGTGACGTGATAGGGGCATATCAGGCAATTAACAAGATAGGAAGTTTTGGTGAAAGTAGTTTTTGCGAGCAGGATAAAAATCGTCTCGCATTGGCTGCTGTATATAGCGGAAAACTTTTGGAAGCGCACTTATTACGTGTTCAAAGCAGAATGGATGCCCTTACCGGATTACAGAATCGTCGTGGATTTTATGAATATTATGAAAACTACATATTATTGCCGAAAAAAGAACAAGAAAAAAGCATTATAATAGGAGATATTGATTACTTTAAACGTGTAAATGACACTTATGGACATAATGCAGGAGATAAGGTATTACAGCATGTTTCAAATATTATCCGGGAGTGTGTCCATGATGCAGGTGAAGTATTCCGTTGGGGTGGAGAAGAAATGATTGTTTTATTACCGGGATATGATTTGCGACAGACAAGAGAATTGGCAGAGAAGATTCGAATTACGATTGAACAATCCACATGTGTAGTAGAGAATAATAATATCCCGATTACAATGTCATTTGGTATTAAACAGATAGAAGATGAGCTGACATTGGAAGAGAATATAAAAGCTGCAGACGAGAATTTATATGAAGCGAAGAAAACAGGAAGAAATACGGTAATAGGATAAACATATTGTTAAAAATGAAAGGAATATAGGACTAATGGATGAGAGAGGCTATTGGTTTGTCAGTCATTGCTCAAAAGATATTAAAATTGTAGAGCAAATAGTGAACGTTTTAAAAGACTGCGGCATTTCGTATTGGAAAGCACCTGAAATGATTCCGGCGGGATCTAATTATGCAAAAGAGATTCCAAAGGCATTAAAAAATTGTAGTGTTTTTTTGTTTATTGTGTCTGAAGCATCACAAAATTCTATTTGGGTAGAAAAAGAATTGGATAGTGCTGTTAATGCAAGAAAAAATATTATTCCCGTGAGGATTGATGATATACCATTAAATGATATGTACACTTTTTATCTGAATAATATTCAGATGGTGAATGTTCAAGTGCAATCGGATGGAAAAATACAAAAAGACAGTTTGGAAATACTACATACGAAATTTAAAGAGAGTATTCCGAAAAAAAGTATCATAAGTGAGACAACACTGGAAAGTACAAAAGTACATCCGTCCAACGATAACACAGGAAATAGTGGTATTATAGAAAAAATAAATGTTCAAGAGGAAATGGAAAGACGTAGGTTAGATAAAAGAACCAATGCATTCCGCATTAATAAAATACCTGTTTTTTGCGACAAGTGTGGTATGAAATTAGAGTGTGTGAGTGCCGGTACATACAAATGTCCTGTTTGTAATATAGAATATTATGATGATTTTATGAAGATAAAAAATTTTATCAGGGATAATGGTCCGGCACCGGCAATAACGATTGCGCGCGGAACGGGTGTATCTAAGCAGGCCATAGAGTATTATTTTAGAGATGATGTAACAATATCTCCGGTAGATAGGGATTTTGTACAAACACGTGTGACAAAAACAGAAAGACGATTAACTCAAGATATTGAAGGTAAGTGGCGTTCAAATGTATGGAAAAAATAATATGGGTAATTGATGATAATAAAAAAGATTTAATCGGTATACAGCGAAAAATCAATGCATTAGGTGGTATTTGTTCTATGAGTATTGTTTCGACGGCTGCACTTCAGAAAATAATAGAAGAGCGTCTTTTAAGAGAAGATGTTCTTAGTTATCCGTCTCTAATTCTTATCAGCTACCATATGGTGGAAACAGACAAAACCATACTTGACATGTTGAAAAGTCAGCCTAAGTTGGCAGGGGTTCCGCTGTTTTTTATGGTACATAATGGAGAGGATACAGACAAAGAGGATTATTATTCCCAAGGAGCGATGATTGTGCTGGAAAAGCCGGTCAATCAAAATGGTATCTTAAGAATTCGCCAGGCAGCAGAACAGTATGAGATGACAAGAAGCTATGAACGGATTTTTCAGAAACAAGCAAGTGAATTGGCAGTAGCAAAAAAAATCCAAAGTTTAAATGTACAATTAGAGAACAGAAATAAATTTTTGTGCAGAGTATTCGGAAAATACTTTTCTGATGATGTGTTGGAAGTTATTTTGGCGGATTCGGAAGAATTTCCTATAGGAGATAGAAGTCAGGTTGCTGTTCTGATGTGTGATTTACGTGGTTTCTCAGCCAAATCAGAAGAATTAAAACCGGACGAATTGATGTTGGTATTAAACCGTTTTTTTGGAGCAATGGTAGAAGTGATTGCCGGATATAACGGGACAGTAATTGAATTTATGGGCGATGCTATTTTAGCAATTTTCGGTGCACCTATGCCAAATGAACAGTATGTGGAGTCAGCAGTTGCAGCAGCAATTTCTATGCAGAATGCAATGAAGGAAATCAATGTTTTCGGTAAGGAGAGAGGGATATTTGAACTGGAAATGGGTGTTGGTGTTCACTGCGGAGAAGCCTTTGTGGGAAATGTCGGTACAGAGAAAATGATGCGATATAATGTCATTGGAAGAGTCGTGAATGAATGTTCAAGGATTGAAAGTTGTAGCATAGGAGGACAGGTTCTGGTTTCAAAAAATATTTTAAATCAACTCTCATGTGACGTAACAATAGAAAATCGTTTGTCAGTAGAAGCAAAAGGAATCAGACATCCATTGCAGATTTATGAGGTTAGTGGTATCGGTGGAGAGTATCAGTGTTCGTTAGAAAAAGCAGAAGAGATTTTATATCTGTTGGCTGAAAATATCGGTTTAGATTTATATCTGATTAAGGATAAAATGCTTAGCACGATTCCTGTAGCGACTGTATTGAAATCTATAAATACACACAGCGGTATTGTGGAACTTGCAGAGGAATTGATATGGGAACTCCCTGTTTATTCTGATGTGGAAGTGCGGACGAAATGTGGAGATGAAACGCAATTTTCCGGTGTATATGCTAAGGTGATTCAAATAAACGGAAAGGAAGTCCGATTGCGATTTACACATTTAAATAAGGAGTTCGAAGAATTCATTAAACGACTAAATTTAGAAAAAGGAATTGCCTATGATAATATATGAAAAAAATAGAATGTATGGCATAAAGATTGAGGAAATGCCGGTAGAAAAATTTGACAAAACAGATGGCATGGAAAAAGAGATTCGTGTTTGTAATCTGTTTTGGGCAGAACAGAATAAAGATATTAGCCTTTCTTTTTACAGTAATATAAAAGAAATTCAAGCGTTGGAATTTATGGATTATCTGGTGCATGATTATGCCATAGTACAGGGAAATGCACATAAAGCACAGGTTGTGCTGGATGGAGTATTCTTACAAACAATGCTCTTAGAATTCGAAGAGAATACGATAGAAGGACTTTTGAAAAAAATCACAGAAAACTATTTTGCAAATTGCGGTTGCATCTATGCGGTAGAATTTGCAGAGAAGAACAAAGATTTGATTTTAAAAATGCCAGACTATACGAAGAAAAAAATTCCCTGGTCCTATGTGAAGACAACGGACTTTATGCAAACAGGAGAAAAGTTTTATTTAAAATCTATAGAGAATCAATCGCGGATATTATTGGAAGCTTCTGAGGATATTTATATTATGATAGGACAGCGTGGCGAAATATATCATATTGACAGGGAAAAGTTTGAAAAAACATATGAAGCATCAGAAGAATATCTGGATATATTTGAGCAGATGCTTAGTTATATGCCGGAAATTCAAAGATATGAAGATGGCGAATTTGTTTCATTAGATGATCTTGCACATTTATGCTATCCTAAAACATCTGAAGGCATCTATGCAATTCCTTTAGAATGTAGAACAAAAGTATTTAATCCGTATAATAACGGAGAATATTTCTTAGGGCGAAACGGAGATTACTTGGCGATTCGAAAAGATGATATACAGGATATTTACATTATCCAAAAAAATATTTTTCATGAAAGCTATGAAGAAAGAAGGAATGGAAAGTAGTAATCGAAAACGGAAAAGTGCGGGCATTATGCATCGAATTGCAGTATAAAAATGGTATAATTAATTATCGTTTTATTAAAATACAAAGGAGAAAAGAAGATGAAGAAAGGTGTTGTAAAAAATATTATTAGTTTGGCTGTTTCATGTGTGCTATTGGTAGTGATGTCATTACTTTTTAAGAACAGTCAGTTATTTGCATCCGTAGGTGGTATGGAGAAAGGTATCGATTTAAGTATTGACATGGTAATCAATGCAGTGGTTGCAGTTGTCTTAGTAGTACTTGTAAGTAATATTTTATTGGTAATTCTGAATATTTTCCGAAAGATGAAAGGAAGAACAGGAACTATTGCAACAGTAGCTTCCAGCCTTATTAAGTATGGGGCTGTATTGGTAGCATTCTGTTGGGTGTTATCCATCATCGGAGTGAATGTAAGCACAATCTTTGCCAGTGTCGGGATTGTAGCTTTGATTTTAGGTTTTGGTGCAGAAAGTCTCGTGGCAGACTTGGTAACCGGTGTGTTTATTCTTTTTGAAAATCAGTACAATGTAGGTGATATTGTCGAGATTGACGGATTTAGAGGAAAAGTAAAAGAAATTGGTATCAGAACATTAAGTTTAGAGGATGCAGGAGGGAATGTTAAGATTATCAGCAATTCTGAATTGAAAAACATTATTAACCGTTCTAATTACCGTTCTGTTGCTGTTACCGATGTAGGTGTGTCTTATGATATTGATTTAGAAGAATTGGATAAAAAGTTAGAGAAAATATTGCCGGCAATCAAAGAAAAACATCCTGATATCTTTGTAGGGAAAGTAGAATGTGCGGGTGTGGAAAATTTGGCGGATTCCAGTGTAGTATTACGTTTCCTTGCTGATGTTAATGAAGAAAATATTTTTAAAGGCAAACGTATTTTAAATAAAGAATTGAAAATTGCTTTTGATAAAGCAGGAATTAATATTCCTTATCCACAAGTTGATGTACATAGTAAATAAGATGTGGTGATAGTTATGAACAAAGAATATGCTAGCACTTATATAGAGTATTCAGAGGTTCCAAACTACATAGAACCCAAAGAACAACTGGACGGGGCAACTTCAGAGTACTTTAAAGAGTTGGGGGAATATACTGATAATGGAAAAGAATATGTTGACAGTATTGAACCCGAAATAGTGGTCGAAAATTCAAACAAGACCAATGAAAAAGAGCAAAAAAAGAAGAAACAGCATAGAAAAATGCTTCAAAATATGGTATATACCGTTGCTTCTGTTGCCACTGTTGCAGTACTTACACAGACTGCAGAACCGGACAAATTTGTCAGTGGAAGTTATCTGTCTCAGATAGTGTCTGAGCAAAAAGAAAGCATTGCAGGCGTTACCATAGTGTTTGATGGTAATGGGGAACTGACGAAGGAAGATGTTGAAGAAAAACTGTCAGGATACGAACTGGATGGTAACTTTAGAGTTGTTATTGAAGAAGGTATCACGGCAATAGGTGATTCTGCATTTGCGCATTATGATGAATTGGTAAGAGTGGAAATCCCGGATAGTGTGAAGATAATAGGAAACGCGGCCTTTAGAGGTTGTAAGAATCTTAAGCTGGAAAAACTGACTACGACGGGCCGAACCATTAAAAACAATGCGTTCAGTGGAGTAAGCATAGAAGAAGTAGAAATTAGTGAAAGTCTGGTAGTGGATAGATACTATACTTTTAGAGGAGCAAACATTAATCAGGTAAGCTTTGAAGAAGGAATCAGAGTGCTGCCTGCATATCTGTTTAACGAATGTGATTCCATAGAGGAAATAAGAATTCCGGATAGTGTAACGGAGATCGGAGACTCAGCATTTGCGTACTGTGATAATTTAAAGAAGGTTGAAATCCCGGACAGTGTGAAGATAATAAGACGTGCAGCCTTTAACGGAAGTACAAATCTGAAACTGGAGAAATTAACCACCACAGGCCGAACCATAGAAAACAGTGCATTTAGCGGAGTAAGTATAGGAGAAGTGGAAATCAGTGAAAGTCTGGTAGTGGATAGGTATTATACTTTTAGAGGAGCGAACATTAATCAAGTAAGCTTTGAAGAAGGAATCAGTGTATTGCCTGCTTATCTGTTTAACGAATGTGATTCCATAGAGGAAGTAAGAATCCCATCCAGTGTAACAGAAATCGGCGAATCAGCATTTGGCTATTGTGATAATCTGAAAGCAATGGAAATACCATCCGGTGTAAATCAGATAGGACGTAATGCCTTCGGTGGATGCAAAAACCTCACACTTTCCGTACGGGCAGGCTCTTATGCAGAACAATATGCAATAGAAGAGGAAGTTCCGTACAAAACATATTAAGGTAATACATGATTATTTAATCTTGTATTAATAGGGTTAAACTTGTATAATTTTTCTATAAACAATTACCTTTTTAACGAAAAAAATGGAGGTCAAATTTTATGATTAAAAACAGAACTTTAGGTCATATTGGTTTAGGAACTAACGACATTGAAGCAACAGTAAACTGGTACATAGATGTGTTGGGATTCAAATTAATTGGTGAATTTAAAAGTCCTGCGGGAGAACCAATTAAATTTGTTCAAAGTGGTGATATCATTTATGAAATATTCCAACCTATCGGAGGTGTTGCTGCACCGGGCAAAATTGATCATTTTTGTTTTTCATCAGATGATATCGAAGCAGATTATCAGTATTGCTTAGAACAGGGATATACGTTTGAAGAAGAAGGTATTCAGTCACTTCCAACTGTTTGGGAACATGGTGTTAAATATTTTAAAATCATGAGTCCTTCCGGAGAACCTGTTGAATTCTGCCAGATACTCTAAAAGTTTGTTAGTTTAAAAATAAAATCAAATAGTAAATTTTAATGAGAAGCACCTCCAAATGTCGGTATATGCATTTGGAGGTGCATTTTTGATAAAATTAGGAATATTTTAAACATAATTGTAAATTTGTTTACAAACAAGTTTGTTGACAAATAGGAAAATAATGTTGTAAACTTGTTTACAAACAAGTTTGAAAAGAGGGGATTATATTGTATCAACTTGCGCAAGATATAGAAATTGTACGTGAACTTCTTGAATTGACAACAGAAGAAATGGCGAAGGAAATAGGTGTCTCAAGAATAACTTTGAATAATTGGCTTACGGGTAAGAGAAAAATAAGTGAATTAAATTTAGAGGTATTTTATAATTTTGCATTTCGATCAGGAATTCGTCTAAATAAGATTAAAGAACAGTTATATAAAGAAGAATTATCTGAAAAACAACATGTTTTATTATTCCATGGAGCAAAAAACATAATTGAAGGACCAATTAGTGTGGAAAAGTCGAGAAAAAACAATGATTTCGGACAGGGATTTTATTGTGGCGAAAGTTTAGAACAATCTGCAATGTTTGTTTCAGCATTTTCAAATTCATCTTTGTATATGTTGGATTTTAATAGAGAAGGATTAAATTATAAAAAATATAATGTGGATCGAGAATGGATGCTGACGATTGCATATTATAGAGATCGTTTGGAAGAATTTGCAAATTCAGAAATAATAGCTGAATTAATTGGAAAAAATAAAGATATTGATTATTTTATTGCGCCCATTGCAGATAATAGAATGTTTGAAATTATTGATAGTTTTATTGAAGGTGAGATTACAGATGTTCAATGTCAGCATTGTTTGTCTGCAACCAATTTGGGGAATCAGTATGTTTTTGTATCGCAGAAAGCTATTAATCAGATAAGGGTGCTTGAACATTGTTTTTTAGCGCAGGAAGAAAAAGAATATTATTTAAAATCGCGAAAAGAATTTGTAGAAATAAACCGTGATAAAGTAAAAATTGCCAGAAGACAATATCGTGGAAAAGGAAAATATATTGAGGAAATTTTGCAATGAGAGAGTTTGATGAAAGTGGATTAAGGTTGAGTAAATATCAAGGAGAATTATTTGAACAATCATTGATAAAAACACAATGTAGTTCTCCTATTTTTTTGAGAAGATTCATGTATTCTCAAACGGCAGAGAGAATGGATAAAGAGGGTTTCCTATTTGAAGCATTTTCTGTATCTGATGCGATTGAAGAGATTGAAAATGAATATGGAAAAAGCAAATATGGAAAAATAAAATATGCAGGTGAAGAATTATATTGGATGGGATATATTTATCGTTATTGGGCGTATACCCATGAAGTAAGCAGTAAGTCAGTATATCGAATAATAAAGCCGGAGGAATTAAGAAAACTATATTTTCCCTACCACTCGCTGGACCCTATGCAGGTGGTTGAAAGAATAAAGGAATCAAAGGGAATTATGGAACAGGACTATATTCAAAGAGGTGTGGAGATATTAAAGAGAATACGAAGTGAAAAAGGATAGAGGAATGACAGTATTTATGATAGTTCATAGATGCTGTCTTTTTATTTCACAACATAAAAAGGTTGGTTCACAACATTTGGCTACATGCATGGGACGAGGGGATGTGAGAGGCCTTGGATAGCAATATTATCCTATCGCCCCCAAAATGCATATATGTTGGAAATAAGTAATTGCATTTGCAAAAAAGTAGAAATAGAAATGGAAACCGGTTTGCGGAAACCACAAAGAAAGATAAAGAAAATCATGGATTTGGACTTACTAACATCCGAAAGGTATCCCAGAAATATTACGGGGATATTGATATCAGACAGGAGAAGAAAAGTTTTACGTTAACAGTGATGTTAATAGTGAATTAATGATTAGCAAGAGTAAAATTAGAATGGGGAAAGAAGGATAGATTCTTTGTCCTTTTCTTTCTTATTTATTGAATAATTTTGTTGAAAACAATTATAAATTGCCTTACGCTTATTCAGCAGATGTTAGTTTTAGAAGAACAGAAAGAATATTTGTATTTGAAATAGTTTTAATTCCCCCGAATTCGGGGGAATTAAAAAAGGTGCCGATATAGGTAACGAAAAGCAAAAAGAAGGTGAAGTTTTGATTAGGATTAGTATTTCTTGATATACAAATGGATGGCATGAATGGTATTGAAACTGCCAAAGCATTAAGGCAGAAGATGCCATTTTAATATTTATTACAGGCGTAAAGGAGTATGTCTCCATATATTATAATAAAAAGAAATAAGTTGTTTGTTCAGAAAGCTATAGTGTATGTCGATATAACAATAGAAGGACATTAATTGTTTATTCGAAAAAGATTTTAACACGGATGTAGCTACAGACAAAGGAATGTGATGATATGAAGATAGCAGAAGCGAGACAACTTTACAGTACACAGATAAAAGCTTATCACGAGCAGCACACAGCTCTTTACAAGCAAAAGAAAGAGTTGGAAGAAAAGATGAAGTCCGAAGAAAACGGGACAGTGACCTATGCCAATGAAGCGGCAACTTTGGAGTTGAGTATAAAAGCTGTGGAAGAACAAAAGAATCAGTATCAGGAATATATGGACAAGTTGATGCAACAATGGTCCGCTATTTCTAATATGGAATCAGCAAAACAACAGGGAGAAGCCATGGAAGAGGGTATGGTGGACCTTGGAAAAATTATGGAAGTTGCAAGACGGATTATGAATGGCGGAATTGTGCCACCAACAGATGAGAAGAAGCTGATGGATTATAGTATGGAGTTATATCAGGCAGCTAAAAATATTGGAGCCTTAACCAAAAAGGAAAAGGAAGAATATGAATCTTTGTGGGAAGAGGAAGAAGACAAACAGGCTCCTGATGATCCGACAGAAATTGCAGATGGGACAGAAGCCTTTGCTGACGGACCGGCTATTGTAGAAGTAGCGGATACTATGGCAAGTGTTTCGGACACCGGAACAATATAAGAAGTGAGGACTTGTAGTAAAAGGTTATTTACAGTATAAATAAAATTATACTGTAAATAACTTATTTTTTTGTTATAATAATTTCATTGTGATAAGGAGGGAAATTTTTATGAGCAAAAAACTACATTCGGAATCCTTTCGTGTGCTTTGTATGATATTAGTTTTGGTGGCATGTATGATGACATTTGCAACCATTCAGCCTTTTGGTGACGGTCCGGATGAGATTAATCGTTTTAAGATTGTAGAATATATATATAAACACGGAACCCTTCCGGTGGGGGATGATCCGGAAGTACTTATAGATGGTTTTGGAGCATCTTATGCGTTTCAGCCTATGCTTACCTATATGATTGACGGTTATTTGCTCCGTGCAGTTTCTGTATTTGAACCAACCTTGGAAATGCGAGTTTTCATATCACGTCTGGTAGATGTATTCATGGGATTGATTACAGCACTTTATGTGAAGAAACTGGGTGACCTGCTTTTCGATAATAAGAAAACTGTTTGGTTTTTCACACTGGCAGTTGCGTTTCTTCCTCAAAATATGTTCGTACATACCTATGTGAATACGGACTCCATGGGACTGTTATCCATTGCTATTGTGTTGCATGCATCAATTCTTGGTATGAAAGAAGAATTTTCAAAAAAGAGTTGTGTAGAGTTAGCGATAGGTATTATTTTATGTGCATTGTCTTATTATAATTGTTATGGAATTGTACTTTGTGCGATTTTGTTATTTGGGGCATATTTTGTAAAAATTAAATCAAACAAGGTTTCTTATGATTATCAGAATCTGTTGAAAAAAGGTATCCTAATTAGTGTTATTGTATTACTGGGGATTTCCTGGTGGTTTATCCGCAATGGAATTCTCTATGATGGTGATATCTTGGCATTAGAGGCACGTCAGATATGTGCTGCCCAAACTTGTACAGAGCCTTTTAATCCATATACTCGAGATACATACCAACGTCTTGGAATCCCATTGATAGAAATGGTGTTTGGAACAGATTATTTTACACTTGTTTGGAGAAGTTTCATAGCTATGTTCGGACCGATGCGTATTCCGACACATCATTATATATATTGGGCATTTGCGGGAGCATTTTTCCTTTGTGTGATAGGATTATTGATTCCAAAGAAAGCACAGGTACTTACCTGGATGAACCGTTACCAGAAGATATGTGTGAATGTGACTATGGTGATTGCTATTGTAATTCCGGTGATTTTGGCATTGTATTATTCCTATACTTATGATTTCCAGCCACAGGGACGTTATTATCTTCCTATGGTAATTCCGTTTATGTATTTCCTTACTATTGGCTTTGAAAAGTTGGTTACTTTATTAAGTGATATAGTAGGAAAAAAGAATCCTAAAATGCAAGCTATGAGTTGTGCTTTTATGTATCATGCTGTATATGCATTTTTAACATTTTGTTTATTATATAGTACGTTTGTAGCTATGATAGGATATTATAAGGTAAATGGCGGCAGCTTGTTTTAGAGTAAAGTTAGTCTGATGATAAAAAAGAGGACTTATGAAGGGAAACACTTCATAAGTCCTTTGTTGTTTTTTAGGTTTGTGATGCCTTGGCAAAAGTCTTTAATTTTTCATATACTTTTCCGTGAACACTATCCTTTGGAAATTCTCCGTGGGAATCTTTTTCACCTGCGGGATACTGCATGAGAAGTTCGATTCCTTCGTTGATATGGGCGATTGGATAGATATGGAAAATGCCTTCTTTTACAGCATTTACAACTTCATCGTTTAATACCAGATCTTTAATGTTGGAAACCGGTATAAGAACGCCCTGAGTTCCTGTAAGACCGCGTTTTTTACATAAATCAAAGAAACCTTCAATCTTATGTGTTACACCGCCGATGGCTTGAATTTCTCCTTTTTGATTTACGGAACCTGTGACTGCCAGATCCTGACGGATAGGAAGATCCGAAAGAGAAGAAATAATACAATACAATTCTGTACTGGAAGCACTGTCCCCATCAATGCCATTGTAATTTTGTTCGAAACATACACGGCAGGAGAGAGACATTGGGAAGTTTTGTGCATAAGTCTGCCCTAAGAAACCGGTGATAATCTGAATTCCTTTGTCGTGGGTCTGCCCACTCATGCGGGCTTCTTTTTCAATATTTACAATTCCGGATTTACCTACGTAAGTGGTAGCGGTAATACGGGATGGAGTTCCAAAAGCGAAGTTCCCCATATCCAGTACGGCAAGACCATTGATCTGACCGATTTCATTGCCGGAGGTGTCAATCATAATTACACCTTCGTCCAGCATTTCATTTAGTTTTTCTTTATAAAAAGAGCGGCGCTGTTCTTTTTCATAAATAGCTTTTTGAATATGTTTTGCAGTTATAATTTCTGCATCTTCTAATTTTGCCCAAGTATATGCTTCTCCTAAAATTTCAGAAAGATAGTTAAATCTGGTTGATAATTTATCCTGGCGGGCAGCAGAACGGGAGGAATATTCAATGATGGCACAAACAGCATCTACATCAAATTCCAGAGAATGTTCCCGTTCTACAAAGCCTTTGATAAACTTAGCAATTTTATTTATATTCTCTTCAGTTCGGGACATTTCATAATCAAATTCAGCACGGATTTTGAAAAACTTGTCAAATTCTTCATCACATTCGCTTAGAACTTCGTAGAAATAATCGCTTCCAATCATAATTACTTTAAGTTCCGCAGGAATTGGTTCCGGCTTTAAGATAGGTGCCGGTGTAGGACTGACTAATTCACGGATAGAATCCATATTGATTTCTTTGGTTTTAATTACACGACGCAGAGCTTCCCAGGCATGAGGGGTGGAAAAAATATCCTGTGCCTGAACAATCAGATAACCGCCGTTTGCCTGATGAAAAAGTCCACCTTTGATTTTCATAAAATCAGTAGTAAGATTTCCCAGTTCACTATCATATTCCATATCTCCCATCAAATTGGTATAGGTGGGATTAAAGGTTACAACAACAGGAGCACCTTTAGTTTCGGAGTGATTTACAATCAAGTTGACTCTGTATTTTAAAGTGTTGTCTTCATCTTCCGGTTTTTTGTTGAGTATTGGTAATAAAGAAGACAATACATCCGGTTGAGCCTCTTCTGAATCCATAAATTGATTCAAATGTTCCAAAATATCTTTTTGAACAGCTTCCAAATAGGAGGTAACATGTTCATAGGAGCCATAAGTATTAATTAGTTCTTTGATAGAATCTTCAATAGCTGCCAGCCCTAGTTTGTGTTCCAGATTTTCTAATTTTTGATCACATTCTTTTTCTAAATTTTGAATTTCCCGTAAAATAGGGGCAGTTTTTTCTTGAATGATTTGGGAGTTGTTATCAATGATTTCATGGTCTTCCGGAGACAGAGACTCCAGAGCATCATCTTCCAGTGGTTCTCCGTTTACCAGAGGAAGAAAATAAAGGCTGGTATCACTGCGTTTTACATAAAAATCATATTCCATGGCAATGGAATTCATTTTATCTACTAACTCATTTTGCCCTTTTTCAAAATTATGTATGATAGATAATTTTTGTTTCTCAAAATCTTCCGATTGGAATACTTTTTGCAGTTCCTTTTTGATAAAGGTAACTAGTTTTGCCATGTCTTCCTTAAACTGTTTTCCAATACCCGGCTTGAAGGAAAGGGCAATTGGATTTTTGGGGTTTTGGAAGTTGTAAACATAGCACCAGTCACAAGGAACCGGTTCATCTATGGCTTTCTTTTCCGCACTGTTACGGGCATAGGTTGTTTTCCCGGTACCAGAGGGGCCGGACATATAAATGTTATAACCTTTCATTTTTATATCAAGTCCGAAATCAAGAGCTTTTACAGCACGTTCCTGACCAATAATGCCTTCGAAAACATCCAGCTCTGCGGTGGTCGTAAAAGTGAAATTTTCGCGAGAACAGGTATTTTTTATTTGGGTATAATCTAATTCATAGGTAGGTTTCATAGTGTGCCCTCCTTTCTCTATATATAATATTTTACCTCTCTTAAAAGTATGAGTCAATGCAGTACTCAGGCGCCGGAAGTACCGACGCCTGATAATTTTTAGTGATTAATTCAAAGTAAGATATTTGAGGGAGGACAGGAGTATTACAAGTAACTTCTCAAATCTTTACGAAGTTCTCTTTCAATATCAATAAGGTTATTACAAAGATTCTTCACTTTTGATTCCGCATTGGGATATTGATTCATATATTTGTAGAGGGATTTGATTCCCATATTACAGCCGTCAGTAAGTAAATCTGCAACGGTTGCGTCACTTTTATCCATGGTCATTTTCATATTTGTTTTCAGCCAGGACATGCTTTTTGCCATAGGATTTGGATCCTTTTCTTCACTGTGAAATTGGATTAACATAGAGTGAATTTCATTTCCAAGTTTTTCATGATGGTCTTTACTCTTTTTTAAAAGCTCTTTCAATTTTTCATCTTGTACACTTTCCATAACTTCATCCAGGGATGTAACTGCCATTTTACTTCCTGCATCACATTCTTTTAATAAATGAATGGTATCTTTATTTTCCATAAGAACCTCCTGATTTCTTTTCTTTTAGTTTGTGTAAAGAAATGGAAGTTTATACAGTAAGAATTCAATTATAAAAAATTTATAAAATAGAAAGCGAAGCATATAAAAGGGGTATATGCTTTTGCATATACCCTTAAATGAGATTCATAATTTAGTTTTCCATATCTGCTAAAAGTTTGTTAACACTTACAAGTTTTACGCAAAGTACAAATACTTTCGCAGCCACTGTCATTTCTTCCACAGATGGAAATGTTGGAGCAATACGGATATTGGAATCTTTAGGATCTTTTCCGTATGGGAAGGTAGCACCGGCACCGGTCATAACAACTCCCAAATCTTTACACATAGCGACGATTGCTTTTGCACAACCCGGCATTGAGTTGAAGGAAATGAAGTAACCACCGCGAGGTTTGATCCATGTACCGATTTCGAGACCTGCGATTTCAGATTCCAAAGCATCTAAAACAGCAGCGAATTTAGGTCTTAACAATTCCGCATGTTTTTTCATATGTGCATTTAAGCCGTTAATATCTTTGAAGAATCTTGCATGACGCAGCTGATTGATTTTATCATGTCCGATAGTCTGTACAGTCATAAGGCTTAAGATGTAGTCGATGTTTTCACGGGAGGATGCAATAGCAGATACACCGGACCCCGGGAAACTGATTTTAGATGTAGAAGAGAAAATATAAACCAGGTTTGGATTGCCGGCTTTTTCACATTCATCTAAAATATTTAAAATTTCATCTTGAGTATCTTCATATAAATGGTGAATGCAGTAAGCATTATCCCAGTAAATACGAAAATCTTCAGCGGCAGGTTTTAATGCAGAAAAACGTTTTACTACATCATCAGAGTAAGAAATACCTGTCGGATTGGAATATTTTGGCACACACCAAATACCTTTTACAGCAGGATCATTATTTACATATTCTTCTACCATATCCATATCAGGACCATCGTCATATAGTGGAATATTAATCATTTCAATGCCGAAGGTTTCTGTGATTTTGAAATGTCTGTCATACCCGGGAACAGGACATAAGAATTTAACTTTGTCTAATTTATACCAAGGAGTAGAACCATTTACACCAAAAGTAAAAGAACGGGAAATTGTATCGTACATTACATTTAAACTGGAATTACCGCATACAATAACGTTGTCTTTTTCTACGGACATCATATCAGCCATGAGGCGGCGGCATTCACCGATACCATCCAGGTCACCATAGTTACGGGTATCGTTACCCATCATGGTTTTCATGTCAGAGGCACTGTTAATAATATCTAACATTGGTTCACAAAGATCTAACTGGGTGAAACCCGGTTTTCCACGTGCCATATTAAGTTTTAATCCCATGGATTCATAAGTTTTGTATTCTTCTTCCAAGGCTGCTTTTACAGTTAGCAATTCGTTTTTGGTAAGCTCTTTATAAGGTTTCATTTTGTAATCACCTTTCATCTGATTATTTTATATGTATGTACTTTGTCGGCAATTTGTAATAAGCCAAGTCGTTGTGTATTGCGGTATATTTGTATACAATACAATTAATATTCCCTATTTTACTTGAAAATATGTAGTTTGGCAATTGTATTTTTTAAGATAATTCAATTTTTTGTATATAAAGGAATCTTTATTAAGAATTGCGGTACTGTGCTATTGCCCGGTATGTTATAAAGGGGTAAAATAAAGACAGTTATTTATGTAAATTCAGGAGATAAAAAAATGCCGACACAAAGGAAAACAAAAAATTATACGATAGATATGTGTGAAGGTTCCATATTAAAAAAATTATTATTGTTTGCCCTTCCCTTAATTGCATCCAGTATTTTACAGTTGTTTTTTAATGCAGCGGATGTAATTGTGGTTGGTAAATTTGCAGGGGATCATGCACTGGCAGCAGTAGGTTCTAATGGTTCCATTATTAACTTGCTGACAAATGTATTTATGGGGTTATCTGTAGGAGCTAATGTACTGGTAGCACGTTATTTTGCAGCCAAACAGGAAAAGGATTTGCGAAAGACGGTTCATACAGCTATGACAGTAAGTGTATTGTGCGGTTCGTTTTTGGCGATAGCAGGTGCTTTGGCTGCGAAGCAGGTTTTGACTCTGATGCAAAGTCCTCCGGAAGTAATTGGTTTATCAACTTTGTATTTGAGAATTTATTTTCTGGGAATGCCTGCAATGATGGCATATAACTTTGGGGCAGCAATTTTACGTGGGGTAGGAGATACCAAACGACCATTGTATTATTTGTCTTTTTCCGGTGTTGTAAACGTAGTTTTGAACTTGATTTTCGTAATTGTATTTCATATGAGTGTGGCGGGAGTAGCCTTAGCAACTATTATTTCCCAATATATCTCCGCATTTTTGGTAGTGAATTGTCTTATGAACGAGGAAAGCGGTATTCGTCTGGAAAAACAGTATCTGGGAATCGACAAAGCTATATTGCTTAGGATTATTAGGATTGGTCTTCCGGCAGGAATACAGGGGTCATTGTTCTCACTTTCTAATGTGGTAATTCAGTCATCTGTGAATAGTTTTGGAGCTATTGTAGTTGCCGGAAACTCGGCAGCACAAAACATAGAGGGATTTGTATATGTGGCAATGAATGCTTTCTCGCAGGCAGTAGTTGCTTTTGTAAGCCAGAATTTAGGAGCCGGTAAATTTGAACGTATCAATAAGGTTGTGTTTACTTCCCAATTATGTGTATCGGCAGTAGGATTGATTTTGGGAGTAGGTGCGTACCTTTTGGGAGAGCCATTGTTACATTTGTATTCGGACAATGCAATGGTAATAGAAGCAGGATTAAATCGTTTGGCAATTATATCAGTAACTTATGCGTTGTGCGGCATGATGGATTGTATGGTTGGTGCATTACGAGGTCTGGGCTGTTCTGTAATGCCTATGATTGTGTCTTTACTTGGAGTTTGTGTATTACGTATGGTGTGGATTTTTGTATTTTTCCAAATTGAACAGTACCACACGGTAGGAACTATTTACTATGCGTATCCTATTACATGGACTATTACATTCTTGATCCATACGACTTGCTATATTCTGGTAAGAAGAAAAATGAAAAAATCCTGGGGTGTGTAGAATAATACATTGGTGACTGGGCACTGCAACGGAGTATAAATTCGAAGCATAAAAACTATCGTGGAAGTCTTTCTTTTTTTACAATTAACAAAAACTTAACATTTCATAAACAAAACAAAAACATAGATACTATAAGATACAAACATCAGATGAAACAATTAAAAAATATTGCATAAAGAAAGAGAGAAGAGAAGCATGAACCAGAAAGAAAAAGAATTTATTGTACAGAAAATCCGCACACAGTATACGGATAAAGAACATACTCAGATTGATGCATTAAAAGCATTGGACAAAAAGGTGAAAAAACCGGCTAATGTATTTGCAATTATATTTGGAAGCATTAGTGTAATTATCATGGGAAGTGGTATGAGTCTTGTAATGACAGATATCGGTTCCATCCTTGGGATTGCCAGTCCAATGATACCGGGTATTATCACCGGAGTTATAGGTTTGTTAATGGTAATTGTTACATATCCAATGTACAAGAAGATTTTAAATTCACGAAAAAAGAAATATGCAGATGAAATCATTAAGCTCAGTGATAATATTATGAGTAACAATAAATAAGATTAATACAAGGCATACAAAAGCGAGATATCCAAAGTATCTCGCTTTTGTTATAGCATGCGCATTTTTTGCCTAAAAAAGAAAGGATTTAACAAAAACTTAACAAAACATAAACAAAACGCAAACAATTAAAAGCGAGTTATGATGTATAATAGGAACACTTGGTGAGTTCATGTCTCAGAGGCAGAATGAATCAGGTGGAAATGTGCATCATATTAAAGGAGAAGATATATTTATGGAAAACACAAATAAAAATCATGGTGTAGTAGCAGAGCGTGTATTGGAAAAACAAGAAGAGAAAGAAATTCGGAAAGAAAAAGATAAAGAGGTTAAAAGTGAAATCAGAGGCAAACTTACAGATATTGTAGATGAGGTATATGACGCAGCCATCGGACGTTTTGTAGAGCCGTTTAATGGTGAAAAAAAGAACGCAGATGAAAGAGCTGAGAAGAAAAAGGAAGTAAAAGAAAAAATTACGAATGCTATCGATGATGCTTTTGACGCCTTAGTTGATCGCATGGCTGAAAAGATGGAGCAGAAAGAAGAAAGTTTTGCTAAGGATTTGGAAACTGCTAAAGATACTGTAAGTGCACTTGTACATGGAGAAGAAACCGGTATTGGTGAAGTGGTACATATGGCAGGGCAGGAAATTGCAGAGGATTATAAAAAAGTAGAAACAGGAGTAGTAGACAGCTACAAGAAAGTAGAAGAGGGAGTTGTAGGCGGTTTTAACAAAATCGCGGATGGATTTGTTGACAAATTCCTGAAAAAAGACGGAGAAACTGTTGAAGAAGCGAGAGAAAGACTTGCAAAAGAGCAGGAAAAAAGATTGGAAAAATCCAAAAGCTATGGTTACAAAGGAAGAAAAAAATAGAAAGAGACTGCAATAATGGATTGGAAGAAAATAGGAAAGAAATTACTATTTCCCAATGTTTTAATTATTTTGTTGTTAACAATAATCAGTGCGGCATTGCTTGTCTATGTATTTGTGAACGGATTGGAGACGGCGGCTATTGCTTATGTCAGTTATTTGATTTCTTTTTATGGATTAACTGTTTTAGTGATATATTTATGCATGGTATTGCCAAAGCAATATCGTAATATAAAGCAAAAGGTGTACGATAACCCTTGGGGAAATCGTTATATGACTAATGCAGCATTTCGTACCAAGATATCGTTACATATGTCATTGGCCATTCATTTGCTTTATGTAGGAATGAATGTTGTACTTGCTTTTATGAATAAAACCAGATGGTTTGGAATTTTGGCAGGATATTATTTAATTCTGGCAGTGATGCAATTTCTGCTTTTGAAATATGCAATCCAAAAAGGGATTGGAACAGAGCGTCAGGGGGAACTTAGAAGAGCAAGAGTGTGTGCTATTATTCTACTGAATTTGAACTTTGTTTTATCCGGTGCGGTGCTAATGATTTTATATCAAAACAAAGGATTTAAATATCAGGGCATTTTAATTTATGCTATGGCAGCATACACTTTTTACAGTACAATCCGTGCCGTGGTGGACTTGATAAGATATCGTAAATATAAAAGTCCGATTATGACGACAACGAAGATTATTACGTTGTCGTCAGCACTGGTATCCATGTTGTCTCTGGAAACAGCAATGTTTTTCCAGTTTGGGCAGGACATGAATCCTGCAAGCAGGAGATTGATGATTGCATTGACAGGAGCAGGGATCAGTATGGCAGTGATCGGAATGTCAGCATATATGATTATAAAAACAAGTCAGGAATTGGAAAATACGGGAGAGTAAGTTCAAAGAATATGAAAATTAAATAGTATAAATAAAAAGTTTGGTGTATCATAAAAGAAAGTATTCACCAAACTTTTTTTATGGAAATGATGGGGAGAAAGCAAGAGTCGTTGGTAAGAAAAATACATAAGGATGCATAGATAATGGAATATATAAAAGAGGAAACGGTATGGGAAATACAGTAAATAAACTAAAGAAAACAACCGGTAAACACATTGTTAAAGGAATTCAAAAAACCAGGGAACTGAAATTCTATCTTTTGAAATTTGCGTTTAGAATCGCAATATTTTTGTGTGTCCTGTTTTTTTACATCAAGGATAGGGATTTAATGGGAAGTCTTATGACAAAACCTTTCTCGAAGGAATTTACCCTAATACATCTTATATGGTTTGTTTTTATGGGAATCATGCTTTTACATTTAATACCCAATAATCGTTTGTCTATGGCATGGAAAAAAGCCAAAGAAACAGAATATCGGCCGGTAGAAAATTATGATGAATTGGAGTTGTTGAAATTCATCCAAAAGCAAAATGTAGCAGCCTGGAAAGTAATGTTAATCTGGCTTTGTTTTAATGCTGTTTGGGGAGCTTTATATTTGTTTGGAGTTTTAACCTCCAGTGATTTATTGATGTTAACTGTATTTTATTTTTTGTGCGATTATATTTGTATTTTGCTTTTCTGCCCTTTTCAAAAGGTGTTTATGAAAAACAAATGCTGTATTAATTGCCGCATCTATGACTGGGGACATTTTATGATGTTTACACCAATGCTGTTTATTAAGAATTTTTACAGTTGGAGTTTATTTTTTACATCTTTAGTGGTATTGATTCATTGGGAGATTTCCTATGCAAAGCATCCGGAACGTTTCTGGGAAGGATCTAATAAAACGTTACAGTGTAAAAATTGTAAAGAACGTACATGCCAGATTAAACGAAAACTTGGTGGGAATAAGTAGAAAGCAAAAATAAGGCACTTGAGGAGATGGACATGATAATAATTTATATAGTGTTTATGAGTTTGGCATTGTATCACAGAAATAAAAGTACATATATTTATTTTAAGACATTAACAAGTGCTACATTTGTATTAAACGGAATTTATCATGGATATTGTAATCAGAATTATATTTTAATACCTGCCTTGATAGGATTTTTAATAGGAGACATTATGTTGGCAAGCAAACTACGCAGAAATTTCCTTTATGGAATGGGCGGATTTTTTCTGGCAGATATATGGCTGACATATGTATTGTACCAATTAAAGTCGGTTGTTATTTATGATTTTATATTGTCCCTTTTGGTAATTATTTTTGTAACAGTAATCAGCAAACATCCTAAAATGCATTTAGGACATTATAGGAGACCCATGTATGGATATGGATTTGTTTTGGCATTGGCAGTATCTAACAGCATGGGATGTTATTTAATGTATGAAACACGTAGTTACTTAATTTTGACGGTGGGGATGGCGTTTTACTTTATTTCGGATTTTTTGTTAATGTTTCAGTATTTTTATAAGACAGACTATAGGGAGATTTTAAAGATTGCTAAGATGCTCTTTTATTTTGTAGGAGCCTATATGATTGCCTGCAGTGTAGGGGTATAAATGGAAAAGGATGATAAGAATAGTACATAGTAATTATATAAAAATGTAAAGAAACAATCGTGTTATCATGATGGATTAAGATGAGAAGGTGAAATATGCAGATTAAATTCCTTAATATTAAAAACTTTAAATCTATAAGGGAACTGGAAATTAGGGATGTAGAGAACTGTCTGATTCTGGTGGGGAAAAATAACACAGGTAAAACCGTTGTGTTGGATGCAATCCGTGCTGTAACGGGTAATTATAAAGTGAGAGAAACGGATTTTAATGAGCGCAGACAGAATATTGAAATTACCATGACATTGCAGATTACAGAGGAAGATTTGCGTCTGTTTCATAATTACGGAAGAGTCAGTAATTATAAAAAATATGAATCGTGGATTCGGGATTTTCAAAAGAAACTTCCTTGTTTTCAAAATGGGAAATTGACCTTTACCTGTTCAATTAATCAAAACGGAACCATACGTTATGATGACGGGAAAAGCAAAAACAACGATTATATTTTACAGGTATTACCTAAAGTACATTTCATAGATACGGCGCGAAAATTGAAATCCTTTCAAGAAGATTTCTTTTTGTTAAGACAGGCAGAGGAATTGTCGCATTTGCGTTCCAATATTTGTATGTTTGATTCGTCCAGAAAGTGTAATCAGTGTTTTCAGTGCATTGGATTAATTAATCAAAAAACACCGGAGGCAATGACACTTAGAGAAACAGCGCTCCTTTTGGAGTATAAAATGTACCAGATGGATTTGGAAGAACTTTCTAAAAAGGTAAATTATAATTACAAAAAGAATGGTGGAGTAGAAGAAATTTCCTATAAGATGAATTGTAATTGGGAACAGATGCTTTCCGTAAAAGTAGAGGCCAATCATAAGGAAACAGGCCATGGCAGTCCTGTGGAACAGTTGGGGAATGGTATGAGAAGTATTTACATGCTGTCTCTTTTGGAAACTTACATTGAAGAAGAGCAAAAAATTCCAAGTATTATTATTGTAGAATATCCGGAATTGTTCTTACATCCGTCTTTACAAAAATCTGCCAGTAAGATATTATATAAGCTATCGAAAAAAAATCAGGTTGTATTTACAACCCATTCTCCAAATATGGTGTCTAATTTTACCAGAGGGCAGGTGTGTCAGGTAGTTTTGGACAAAGAAGGACATTCTGCAGCAAGGCAGAATGCGGATATTGATGATATTTTAAATGACTTGGGATATAGTGCTAATGATTTTTTGAATGTAGACTTTGTGTTTATTGTAGAAGGGAAGCAGGATAAAAACCGATTACCGTTATTGTTGGAAAAATACTATTCGGATATCCATAATGAAAATGGGGAGTTATCCAGAATTTCCATTATTACCACCAATAGCTGTACCAACATTAAAACCTATGCCAATTTGAAATATATGAATCAACTATATCTAAGAGATCAATTCCTGATGATTCGTGACGGAGACGGAAAAGACAGAGAAGAATTAGCAGGGCAGTTGTGCCGCTATTACAGCGAACGCAATCTGCAGGATATAGATAAATTGCCAAGGGTTCGCAGAGAGAATGTCCTTATATTAAAATATTACTCTTTTGAAAATTATTTTTTGAATCCCAAGGTTATGACGGAACTGAGGATTGTAAAGAGTGAAGAACATTTTTGGAGAATACTTTTTTCAAAATGGAAGAAATATCTTTATAAGATTAAAAGTGGAAGAATATTTGAGGAAAAGATTGGGAAACAGGTAGAAACCATAGAAGATATTAAAGAACATTTTGAAGAATTTAAGATTTATATGAGAGGTCATAATTTATATGACATTTTCTATGGAAGATACCGCGACCGTGAAAACGAGCTTCTAAAACAGTATTTAGAGATTGCTCCAAGGGAAGATTTCAAAGATATTTTAGATACCATTGATTCTATTGTTTATTTTAACAGCCGCAAGAGGTAAACTTTGCGGCTGTTTTCGTGTTTAAAAATGGTATGAAATAGCTGAAAATACATGTTTTTAGTTGACCGCGGTGATAAGTTTTGCTATAATGCAGTTTAATGAGTAAAAGCGTTAAAGTGCAAAAGTGAGGAGAAGTGAAAAAATCATGCCTATTACAGAATTTTTAGAGAGAAATGCCAGAGAATTTCCAAATGATGTATGCTTAGTGGAAATTAACCCTGAGATTAAAGAAGACAGAAGAGTAACCTGGAAGGAATATGAACTTATTGAACCAAGTCCAAAGACCAGTTACCGTAGAGAGATTACCTGGAGTGTATTTAATGAAAAAGCCAATCGATTTGCAAACCTTTTGATTCAGAGAGGAATCCAGAAAGGTGATAAAGTAGCCATCTTAATGATGAATGGTTTGGAATGGCTTCCAATCTATTTTGGTATCTTGAAAACAGGTGCTTTGGCAGTGCCTCTTAACTTCCGTTATTCAGCAGAAGAAATTGAATACTGTGTAAATTTGGCAGAAGTACATATTTTAGTTTTTGGCAATGAGTTTATCGGCCGTGTGGAAGAAATTGCAGACAGAATCAGTAAAGGAAGACTCTTGATGTATGTTGGAGAGGGGTGTCCGAGTTTTGCGGATGATTATTACTCACTGGCAGCCAACTGTTCCAGCCAGACACCAATGATGATTCTTTCTGATGATGATGATGCAGCGATTTATTTCTCATCAGGAACTACAGGTTTCCCAAAAGCAATTTTACATAAACACAGAAGTTTGGTACATGCATGTAAAGTAGAGCAGAACCATCATGGACAGAACAGAAATGACGTATTTTTATGTATTCCGCCGTTATATCATACAGGTGCGAAAATGCATTGGTTCGGAAGTTTGTTAACCGGAGGAAAAGCAGTTCTTTTAAAAGGAACCAGACCGGAATTTATTTTAGAAACAGCATCCAAAGAAAAATGTACTATTGTCTGGTTATTAGTTCCGTGGGCACAGGATATTTTAGAAGCTATTGAAAGCGGAAAAGTTAATTTGGATGATTATGAATTAAAACAGTGGAGATTAATGCACATCGGTGCTCAGCCGGTTCCGCAAAGTTTGATTAAGAGATGGAAAGAAATATTCCCAAATCACTTATATGACACTAACTATGGTCTTTCCGAATCTATCGGACCGGGCTGTGTTCACTTAGGTGTAGAAAATATCCATAAAGTAGGTGCCATCGGAAAACCGGGATATGGATGGGAAGTTCGTATCGTAGATGAAAACAGAAACACTGTGGCCAAAGGTGAAGTTGGGGAACTTGCCGTAAAAGGTCCCGGCGTAATGACCTGTTACTACAGAGATGAAAAAGCAACCAATGAGGTATTGGCAGACGGCTGGTTATTTACCGGAGATATGGCACAGGAAGATGAAGATGGATTTATTTTCTTAGTAGACCGTAAAAAAGATGTTATCATCAGCGGTGGTGAAAACCTCTATCCGGTACAGATTGAGGACTTTATCCGTACCAACAATAAAGTACATGACGTTGCAGTTATCGGTCTCAAAGATAAGAGACTTGGAGAAATTGCAGCAGCTATTATCGAAGTAAAAGAAGGCGAAACATTAACCAAAGAAGAAGTGGATAAATTCTGTCTTAATCTTCCAAGGTATAAACGTCCCCACGAAGTTATTTTTGCAGACATTCCTCGTAACCCTACCGGAAAAATCGAGAAACCGAAGCTTCGTGAAATGTATGGGGCAAACCGCCTGATTGCAGAACAAAACTTAGCGTAGAAAGGAACATAGATATGAGCGAAGTAAAAATCATGCTTGGTAATGAAGCCATTGCCAGAGGAGCATTTGAAGCAGGAGTGAAGGTATCTGCAGCATATCCCGGAACTCCAAGTACAGAAATTAGTGAAAACATTGTAAAATACCCTGAAATATATGCAGAATGGTCACCAAACGAAAAGGTAGCAATGGAAGTTGCTATTGGAGCATCTATTAGCGGAGTAAGAGCTATGGCTTCCATGAAGCACGTAGGTGTAAATGTCGCCAGCGACCCTCTTTATACCATTTCCTATAGTGGTGTAAATGGAGGTTTGGTATTAGTTGCGGCAGACGATCCGGGACTCTATTCCTCCCAGAACGAACAGGATACCAGATGTGTGGCAAGAGCAGCCATGGTTCCTGTATTAGAACCATCGGATTCTCAGGAAGCAAAAGATTTTATGAAGTATGCTTTTGACTTATCCGAAAAATACGATACACCAATTATTTTGAGAACCACTACAAGACTTTCCCACTCTCAGGGACCGGTAACATTGGAAGAAAGATGTGAACCGATAGATGTGGTATACGAAAGAAATCCTGCAAAATACGTTATGATGCCGGGGAACGCTAAGCTTCGTCACGTATATGTAGAAAAAAGATTAAAAGATATGGCAGCAGATGCCTGCGAAATGCCAATTAACAAAGTGGAAATGAACGACACTAAAATCGGTTTCATCACCAGCGGTATTGCTTACCAGTATGTAAAAGAAGCATGTCCTGATGCCAGTGTATTAAAATTAGGATTAGTTCATCCATTGCCAAGAAAATTAATCGAAGATTTTGCATCTAAGGTAGAAACCTTATACATATTTGAAGAATTGGAACCGGTATTTGAAGAACAGATTAAATCCTGGGGCATCAAATGTATCGGTAAAGAAATCTTTACGGTTCAGGGTGAATACAGCGCTAATATGATCCGTAAAGCGGTATTAAAAGAAGACTTAGAATTAAAACCGGCAGCACAGGTGCCTGCCCGTCCTCCGATTCTTTGTCCGGGATGTCCGCACAGAAGTGTATATTCCGTATTGAATAAATTAAAAATCCATGCAGCCGGTGACATCGGATGCTACACTTTAGGTGCAGTTGCTCCTCTCAGTGTTGTAGATACTACCGTATGTATGGGTGCCAGTATTTCTACCCTTCATGGTATGGAAAAAGCAAAAGGCAAAGATTATATCAAAAACTGGGTAGCGGTAATCGGTGATTCCACCTTTATGCATACCGGTATCAACTCCCTTATGAATATGGTTTACAATCAGGGTACCGGAACAGTTATGATTTTGGATAACTCTACCACAGGTATGACAGGTCATCAGGATCATGCGGCAACCGGAAAAACTCTTATGGGTGAAGAAGTTCCGGCGATTAATATTTTCCACCTTTGCAAATCCTTAGGTATTAAAAATGTTGTGGAAGTAAATGCTTTTGATATCGTGGAACTTGAAAGAATCGTAAAAGAAGAAGTAGCAAAAGACGAAGTATCAGTTATTATTACAAAATCTCCTTGCGTACTTTTAAAGGGCAATAAATTTACAACCAAATGCGTACCTGTTCCAGAAAAATGTGTGAAATGCGGTATGTGTTTGAGACCGGGCTGTCCTGCACTTACTAAAAATGCAGACGGAACCATTTCCATTGACCAGACTATGTGTAACGGCTGCGGACTTTGTAAGAACCTTTGTAAATTAGGTGCAATCGAAACTGTGGAAGTGTAAGGGGGAAAATGTTATGGCAAACAATACAAAAAATATTATGATTGTTGGTGTTGGCGGACAGGGAACCCTGCTCACCAGCCGAATTTTAGGCGGTATCACAGTGGATGCCGGATATGATGTAAAGCTTTCCGAAGTGCATGGTATGGCACAGCGTGGAGGTAGTGTAGTAACCTTTGTCCGTTACGGTGAAAAAGTTGCGGAGCCTATTGTGGAAGAAGGTCAGGCAGATTTATTAATTGCTTTTGAAACTTTGGAAGCAAAACGTTATGCACATTTCCTGAAAAAAGATGGAGTTTTGATTGTCAATGAACAGAGAATTGACCCAATTACTGTGGTTACCGGTGTGGCATCTTATCCGAAAGGAATCGTAGAAGAGCTGGAAAAAGAATATACTGTATACAAAATCAATGCGATGGAAGAAGCATTGAAATTAGGAAATTCCAAAGTATTTAATATCATTGTTCTTGGTATGGCAGCAAAACATATGGACTTCTCCAAAGAAGACTGGTTAAAAGTGATTGAAAAAACAGTGCCACCGAAAACAGTGGAAATCAATAAAAAAGCATTCCTGTTAGGTTTTGAAGGAGGTTATGAAAAATGATTTGGAATGAAGCGAAAGAATGTATGAGCCGTGACGAACTGCAGAATTTACAGAGCGCGCGACTGGTAAAATTGGTAGACAGAGTATACCACAATGTAGAATTTTACCGTAAAAAAATGCAGCAGTTAGGAATTGAGCCGGGCGATATCAAAGGAATCGAAGACATTAACAAGCTTCCTTTTACCACCAAAGCTGATTTAAGAGACAATTACCCATTTGGATTATTTGCAGTACCACAATCTCAGATTGTACGTGTGCATGCATCCAGCGGTACCACAGGAAAGGCAACCGTAGTAGGTTATACCAGAAAAGATATTGATGTATGGTCTGAATGTGTTGCCAGAGCTTTTGCTCAGGCAGGGTTGAACCGTGATGATATTATTCAGGTAGCTTATGGATATGGACTTTTTACCGGTGGACTTGGTGCTCATTACGGAGCAGAAAAACTAGGAGCAACCGTAGTTCCTATGTCTACAGGTAATACCAAGAAATTAACAACTATGATGAAAGACTTTGGAGCTACAGCCATTGCCTGTACACCATCTTATTTGTTACATATTGCGGAAACACTGGAAGCAGAAGATGATATTAAAAACATTAAATTAAAAGCAGCTATCTGTGGTGCGGAACCATGGACCGAACAGATGAGAAAGCAGATTGAAGAAAAACTTCATATTAACGCATTTGATATCTATGGTCTTTCCGAAATCATGGGACCGGGTGTAGCATGTGACTGTATTTATCACAAAGGTTTACATGTAAACGAAGACCACTTCTTCCCGGAAATTTTGAATCCTGATACTTTAGCACCTTGTGCAGAGGATGAAACCGGAGAATTGGCATTTACTACACTTACCAAAGAAGGTATTCCGTTAATCCGTTACCGTACAAGAGACCTTACCAGCATTAGTTATGCTAAATGTGAATGTGGAAGAACTACTGCAAGACTTAGCAGATTCAAAGGACGTTCCGATGACATGTTAATCATCCGTGGTGTAAACGTATTCCCATCTCAGGTAGAAGCAGCATTATTAGAAATGGGTGAAACATCTCCACACTACATGTTAATTGTTGACCGTATCAATAACCTCGACACCTTAGAAGTTCAGGTAGAAGTAGATGAAGCATTCTTCTTCGACAGACTTAGTGAATTAGATAAC
>JAFXGP010000080.1 GCA_017521195.1 Lachnospiraceae bacterium | reverse complement strand
TTGAAGAAGCAGACGGAATTTTAGTACGTAGTGCTGCCATGCATGATATGGAGTTACCGAAAGGATTACTTGCTGTAGCAAGAGCAGGAGCAGGGGTAAATAATATTCCGTTGGATAAATGTGCAAGTCAGGGGATTGTTGTATTTAATACGCCGGGTGCTAATGCAAATGGTGTAAAAGAACTTGTAATTGCAGGTATGCTTTTAGCGGCACGTGATGTTGTTGGTGGTATTAACTGGGTAAGTAACAATATAGAAGATGAAAATATTGCAAAAACTGCAGAAAAACAGAAAAAACAATATGCAGGAACAGAACTTTTTGGTAAAAAATTAGGTATTATCGGTCTTGGTGCCATTGGTGTTAAAGTTACCAATGTAGCAAAGCATCTGGGAATGGAAGTATATGGATACGATCCTTATGTATCTGTTGATGCAGCATGGAACTTAAGCCGTGATGTAAAACATGTATTTAATGTAGATGAAATTTATGAAAGCTGTGATTTTATCACAGTTCATGTGCCATTGTTAGATTCCACGAAAAAGATGATTAATGATGATGCTATCACCAAGATGAAAGATGGTGTGATTCTGCTTAACTTTGCAAGAGATTTATTGGCAGATGAAGAAGCAGTTTTAAGAGGAATTAAAAACGGAAAAATCCGTAAATATGTGTCTGACTTCCCAAATCCTACAACTGTAGGTCAGGAAGGATGTATTGTAATTCCTCATTTAGGAGCTTCCACAGAGGAGTCAGAAGATAACTGTGCTGTGATGGCTGTAAAAGAAATGATGAATTATTTGGAAAGCGGTAATATTCAGAATAGTGTAAATTATCCGGCTTGTGATATGGGATATTGTATGCAGGCGGGACGTGTGGCTATTTTCCACAAGAATATTAAAGGTATGATTAGTCAGTTCTCTACTGTATTGGGAGATAATGGAATTAATATTACAGATATGATGAATAAATCCAAAGGTGAAGTGGCTTATTCAATGTTTGATATTGAAACACCGGTGAATGATGAAATTGTAGCGAAATTAGAAGCAATTGAAGGTGTATTCCGTGTAAGAGTTGTAAAATAAAAGATTATATTAAAAATAGGGGCTGGAAACAGCCCCTAAATCATTGTTCATATTTAGTTAAAAAATGGATATTTATTTATAGAATTTAGGTTTTGGATTATCACCTAAGATTTCACGATAATCTTCTTCAAATTTGTTGTTTTTTTCAATAGCAGCTTCTGTAGCAAGATCCATGTATTTAATAAAAACATCTTCTACAGGCATCTTGTATACCATCGCTAATTTTTGTAAAATAGGACGTAATTTTTCAATTTGCTCGGAAACACGTACTTTTTCCGGGTCTACGTCACCCATTACTTCATCGGCATAAGCCATAATCTGTCCCAGAAATTCTCTATCTTCTTTTGTCATAATAAACTCCTTTCAAAATCTTTAAACTGTTATTAAATATATCACTTGCGTATTAAGTTGTCAAAATGTATATTATTATTGAGGAGAAATTTGAAAAAATTCACATTGAATTTAGAGGTAATCATATGGCTATAGTAAAACCGTTTCAAGCAGTACGACCGAATAAAAAATATGTGCAAAGAATAGCAGCGCTTCCTTATGATGTATATAACAGAGATGAGGCAAGAGTGGTTGTAGGAGAGAATCCTTTGTCGTTCTTGGCAATAGACAGGGCAGAAACATCATTTCCGGAAGAGTATGATATTTATGGTGATTGGGTATATGAAAAGGCAGGAGAATTACTTAATCATAGGTTGAAAGAAGGATATTTTGTAAAAGATTCCCAAAAAGGATTTTATTTATATGAATTGACTTGGCGGGGAAGAGTACAAAATGGAATTGTGGCTGTCAGTGCCGTAGATGATTATTTAAACCGGACAATACTCAAACATGAAAATACCAGAGAAGAAAAGGAAGCGGATCGTATCCGTCATATAGAGGGATGTAATGCACAGACCGGGCCTATTTTTCTGGCATATCGGGATCAGGAAGATTTAAATCTTTTGGTAAAAGAAATAAAAAATGGGGAGCCGGATTTTGATTTTACGAATGAAGATGAGGTACGACATCGTGTGTTTTCTGTGTTTGACACAGAAATAATAGAAAAAATCGAAAAGGGTTTTGAAAAAGTTAATAAAATTTATATCGCAGACGGTCATCACAGATGTGCTTCTGCTGCAAAGGTGTGTTTGAAAAGACGGGCGCAGGATATAAACTATGATGAAAATGCTGAATATAATTATTTTCTTTCCGTTTTGTTTCCGGAATCGGAGTTGGAAATTCTGGATTATAACAGAGTTATACGGGATTTAAATGGTTTGTCGGAAGAAGAGTTTTTAGAAAAATTAAAACTTAATTTCGATATAGAGGAAAAGGATGCCATGTATTCTCCGGAAAACAAGGGAGAATTTGGTATGTATTTGAAGAATAAATGGTATTCTTTAAAATTTAAACATATGGATAAGGTGAAAGATAATCTGATTTCAGGATTAGATGTATCCATATTACAGGATTATTGTTTTGAACCGATTTTAGGGATTGAAAATCCAAGAACCAACTTTAATATTGATTTTTCCGGAGGTATCCGGGGATTGCAGGAGTTGGAAAGAAGGGTGCATACAGATTGTAAGGTTGCTTTTTCCCTGAAACCTACTTCTATGGAAGAGCTTTTCGGGGTGGCAGAAGCCGGATTATTAATGCCGCCAAAATCAACTTGGTTTGAGCCTAAGTTAAGAAGCGGATTATTTATACATCAACTATAAAGGAGTTTAAGGTACATGAAAGCAAAATTATACGATTTAATGAATTGGGCAAAAATTGAAGGAATTGTATATTCGGAGGAAGATAAACCGGCAAGTATATTGGGACCTCATACAGTTGGCAGTTCAACTTTATATCAGGCATTTTTCCCGGATGCAAAAAAGGTTACTTTAATTTTAGAAGACAAAAATAAAAGAGTTTCTATGGATGTGGCTGATGAAGAAGGATTTTTTGCAGCGCTTTCAGCAGGAAAAAAGGTGGGACCATATTCTTATGAAGTGGTGACAAAAAAAGGTGAAAAAGTATTTCGTAAAGATCCTTATGCATTTCCTGTAACTGTGATTCAGGAAGAGTTAGATAAATTTAATGAAGGCATTAATTATGGAGTATATAAAATATTTGGAAGCCATGAAGTAGAAATTAACAAAACGAAAGGTGTTCAGTTTACCGTATGGGCGCCGGGGGCAATACGTGTAAGTGTAATCGGAGATTTTAATTCATGGGATGGAAGATTTACACCAATGAATCGTGTGGATAACAGTGATGTGTTTACACTGTTTGTTCCGGGACTGGATGCGTCAGTTGCATATCAGTATGAATTAAAAGCAAGAGATGGAAGAATTTCCGTTTTTACTGATCCATACGGAGATAAAGAAGTTACAAAAGAACGAACAATTTCTAAAGTTTATACAGAAAAAGAATTTGTTTGGGATGATCAGAAATGGATTGAAAACAGAAAAATCAATGAAGATGATTTTAAAGTATTTGCATGGGAAGAAAGCAAGGAAAAAGATGTTAAAACTTTGGCAAAACAGTTAAAGGAACAGGGATTCAATCACGTATCTTTACCTGCATTTTATTTGAGTAGTAATTTCTATCAGATGGTAGATTATTTTTCATCAGAAACAGATATTAAAAAATTTGTAAATGAAATGCATAAGGCTGGTATTGGTGTTATTTTCAACTGGAATACTGCAAGTTGTTATGCATTGTATAGAAAGCAAGTTAGCAACTTTTTCATTTCCAATGTATTATATTGGGTTGAAGAGTTCCATATGGATGGTTTGATTTTCTCAGAACTGGAGAGACTTCTGTATCTTGATTTCGGAAAAGCAGAAGGAGAATGGATGCCGAATATTTATGGCGGAAGCGAAAATTTGGAAGGTATTGAATTTGTTAAACATACCAACAGTATTTTAGCAAACAGAAATAAAGAATTTATTTTGTTGGCTGATATTGATGCTATTTGGCCTAAAGTAACAGCTCCTATGGAACAGGGCGGTTTAGGATTCCATTATAGATATGATACTGCATTTACAAGAGATTTGATTGGATATTTAACAACAGATCCTTACCACAGATCTGCAATTCATGAAAAGATTACTTCCAGAATGGGATATGCATATAATGAAAAATTTGTTATGGCATTCCCGGCAAAAGCGGTACATGATTTGTGGGATTGGATTCCGGGAACCGAAAAAGATAAATTCAGTACTATCAAAGCTGCATTTGCGTATTTAAGCTTCCTCCCGGGGAAATTGTTGGCAGGATTCAGAGTACCTGAAACTATGGAAAAAGAATATGCGGCTATGGTAAAAAAATGTCATGAATTGAATTCTAAGACAGATATTCTTGCAAAAGAAGATTACAATTATAGTAACTTCAGTTGGATTAATTCTTTCCAGCAGAAAGAATGTACAGTAAGCTTCTTGCGTAAAGACAGTCATGAAGAAGGTTCATTGTTAGTAGTTGTAAACTTTGCAAATAATGAAAAACCTGAATTTATGATTGGGGTTCCATACGAAGGTAAATATGAACCTATTTTCGATACAGAAGAGACTGCTTTTGGAGGTACTAAGAAAATTGATAAAGAAGCAATCTTTACCGAAGAAAGCGGATGGGATGGATATGCCCAGAAAATTAATGTAAGCCTGTCTCCACTTTCTGTTAGTGTATATAGATATATTCCTTTCACAGAAGAGGAAATTTATGCGATTGCTGAAAAGAAGGCAGATAAAATTCGTGAAGAACTTATGGCGCAGGCAAGAGAAAAAGTAGAATTATTAAAAAAGTTTAAAGGAATTAAGTAAATATGTTATTGACAACAGAAGTAGTGGCATTCGAAGAAATTGATCTTACTGTAGTAGAGAGATTCTTTCGTGATTTGCCGGAAAGAGCATTAAATCTGGGAATACGTGTGGTGTTGGCATTGGTTTTCTTTATTGTTGGAATGCAATGTATTAAGTTGTTGCGTAAGATAATCAGAAAATCTTTGGAACGTGCCAATGCAGATGTGGGAGTAACCCAGTTTTTAGATTCATTTATTAAAATTGGCACCTATGCTATCTTGACTATGTTAATTGCTACCAGCTTTGGTGTAGATGCAACAAGTATTATTGCAGTGTTTGGTTCTGCCGGTGTAGCTATTGGCTTGGCATTACAGGGAAGTTTATCAAATCTGGCAGGTGGTGTTTTGATTTTAATCTTAAAACCATTTAAGGTGGGAGATTATATTATTGAAGATACCAATAAAAATGAAGGTACAGTAACAGAAGTTCAGATTTTTTATACGAAATTAACGACACCGGATAATAAAACAATTATTCTTCCAAACGGAACGTTGGCGAATTCCAGTTTGACTAATGTTACTCATGCACCATACAGAAGAAATGAGATTAAAATAGGCATTTCTTATGAAAGTGATATTAAGACTGCAAAAAAAGTTTTACAAGATATCTTGGATAATGATGAAAGTGTATTACAAGATAAAGATAAAGATGTTTTTGTGGATGATTTGGCAGATAGCAGTGTAGTAATTGGTGTTCGTTGTTGGTTTTTAAATGATGATTACTGGCGGGGACGCTGGCGATTAATTGAAGAAGCTAAATACAAATTAGAAGAAAACGGTATTGTAATTGCATATCCGCAGTTAGATGTACACATTCAGCAGACAGATGTAAAATAATTAAGAGTAAAATCCCTCTTTCCGAAAGTATTTCGATGGAAAGAGGGATTTTAAATTAGGGAATGTTATATTAGGTATTGTCAAAATAGAAAAGTAATCTTATAATAATTGAAGTGCTTCCGTGGCTCAGCTGGTAGAGCAACGCATTCGTAATGCGTGGGTCGAGGGTTCGAATCCCTTCGGGAGCTTTTTTATTTTATAAATCTTTTTTCCATAATTTGAATTATCTGATACAATCCCATGGCAATAATACATAAGATAATAATTGACATGATTAACAAATCTAATTGGAATATCTGACTTCCGTAGATAATTAAATACCCTAATCCTTGTCTTGCGGCTAAAAATTCTCCGATAATAACCCCGACTAAAGCAAGCCCGATATTCACTTTCATATTACTTACAATAGTAGGAACTGAGGAAGGAATGATAACTTTGAACAAAGTATCTTTCTTTGTACCGCCTAAAGTATAAATAAGCTTGATTTTTTCTTCTTCAACCTGAGTGAAACCGGTGTACATATTAATGATTGAGCCGAAGATTGCCACGGACATACCGGCAATGATGATAGTTTTCATTCCTGTGCCAAGCCATACTATGATGAGTGGAGCTAAAGCTGATTTGGGCAAAGAATTTAAAATGACAAGAAAGGGCTCCAGCACTTTAGACACTTTAGGTAGACAAATCAATAAAATTGCAGTAAAAACGGAAAGTAGGGTTACTGCCAAAAAACTGACTAAGGTTTCTAATAAAGTAACTCCTATATGACGCAGAATTTCAAAATCTTTGCACATATCTATAAATAATCCTACAACAGCACTGGGACTGCTGAAGAAGAAACTGTCAATCCATCTTCGATAAGAACTGATTTCCCATAAAGTTAAAAAAGAAAAAAGAAGAAGAAAACGTGATAACATTATAAAGAAGGATTGTAGTTTGATCTGTTTCATATATTTTTGTTGTTCAAATGAAATTTCTGATTCTGTTTTTCTTTTAATACCTGATTTGCAGTCGGGAATTTTTTTCTTGTTTGGGTTATGGGTAATAGTATTAGCTTTCATTACACAAATCCTCCCAGATTTCATTAAAATATTTATTAAATTCAGGGGCGGTACGATATCCTAAAGGTGAATTGTCTGTGATTGTTAAAGAGATATCAACGATTCTTTTGATGGTAGCAGGTCTTTTGGTAAGGACAATAATTCTGTCAGCAAGACTGATCGCTTCTGACAGATTGTGAGTTACAAGAATTGCAGTTTTCCCATTTTCACGGATGATATTTCCGATATCGCCGGAAACCTGCAACCTGGTTTGATAATCTAAAGCACTAAATGGCTCATCCAGGAGCAAAAGTTCAGGTTTTAGAGCAAGAGTTCTGATTAGGGCTGCCCGTTGACGCATACCGCCGGATAACTGGGATGGTTTTTTATCTTTAAAATCATATAGCCCATATTTTTTTAATAAAGAAAGAGCATATTCTATATATTCATCTGTCATAAGATTCTTGATTTCCAATCCTAAACATACATTTTTATAGATTGTTCTCCAATCAAAAAGATGATCATGCTGTAACATATAACCGATGTGTAAATCTTCAGATTGATTTTGGAGAGTGCGTAAAGGGGTATTTTGAAAATTTAAATCACCGGTGTAATCAGTAATCTGACCGGCAATGATATTTAGTAAAGTTGATTTTCCACACCCACTTGGGCCTACGATAGCTATAAATTCACCCGGAAAAACTTGAAAGGTTATATTTTCAAGAGCTTTGGTTTCACCGGATAATGTATGATATGAGTAAGCCAGCTGATTTAAAGTTAGGAGAGGTGCCTTGCTTGAAATAGTATTAGAATTCATGAAGCCTCCTTTATAGTATAACGAATAGATAAAATATACTTGATTAAACATGGTAAATTGTTATATTTTAAGAATTCCGTTAATTATCATTTTTATAATTTAGGATATGAAAAAGAGCGAAAAAAGTGTTTATTTGGTAGTAAAATTAGAATGTTTCCGCGACCCAAAGCGAAAGTTTTTACAGTTTGTGTGAGATATAATATTTGTCTAGCTGTAAAGGAAATTGTTTTGCAAAGAAATTTTATACTTAAGACAGATTTAAGATAGATTTTGATAGATTTGTGATTAGGCAATGTGTGTCGGAGGAAAACAAATGATTTTATGAGGAAAACATTCTTGCATACAATAGAAACTTGTGATATTATCAAATGCAGATTTAATATCAGAAATAGAAATCATACGGAGGAGTTTACATATGGCACAGCTTTGGGGTGGTCGTTTTACAAAGGAAACAGACCAATTAGTATATAATTTTAATGCATCCATATCTTTTGACCAGAAGTTTTTCAGGGAAGATATTGAGGGCAGTATTGCACATGTAGTTATGCTGGAAAAACAGGGAATTTTAAAAGCAGAAGAAAAGGATGCCATTGTAAAAGGTTTAACAGGCATCAGGGAAGATGTGGAAAACGGAAAGTTGGAAATTACTTCTGAATATGAAGATATCCACAGTTTTGTAGAAGCTAATTTGATTGACAGAATCGGTGATGCAGGTAAAAAGCTTCACACCGGAAGAAGCCGTAACGATCAGGTGGCTTTGGATATGAAGCTTTACGTGAGAAACCAGATTGTTGAAATCGATAGTGAATTAAAGGAATTATTAATTACTTTGAATCGTATTATGAAAGAAAATCTTCATACATATATGCCCGGCTTTACCCATTTGCAAAAAGCACAGCCAATTACATTAGCACATCATATGGGTGCTTATTTTGAAATGTTTAAGAGAGACAGAAGCCGTTTGAAAGATATTTATGCCAGATTAAATTTCTGTCCTTTAGGAAGTGGAGCTTTAGCGGGAACGACTTATCCTTTGGACAGATTCTATAGTGCATATTTACTTGGTTTTGAAGGTCCTACTAATAATAGTATGGACAGTGTTGCCGATAGGGATTATGTAATTGAATTGTTATCTGCACTTTCTACCATAATGATGCATTTGAGCCGTTTTAGTGAAGAAGTAATTATTTGGAATTCCAATGAATATGGATTTGTTGAAATTGATGATGCTTATTCTACCGGAAGCAGCATTATGCCGCAGAAGAAGAATCC
>JAFXGP010000079.1 GCA_017521195.1 Lachnospiraceae bacterium | reverse complement strand
GAATTAAAAATTATGCTAAGAGCAATAACATAGCGGCCCAGGTAGTCCTTCAAAATTACATGTTTGAATGTTTCCTTGCAAGATTATCAATATCCGAATACAGTGAGAAATTTGTTGTGAAGGGTGGAATGTTGATAGCGGCTATTGTCGGATTGGACACCAGATCTACGATGGATTTAGACACCACGCTTCGTAATCTGCCGTTGACGGAAGAAAAAATAACAGAAGCAATTGATGCAATCTGTAAAACCGATATGAAAGATGATGTTGTATTTATGGTGAAGTCAATTGAACCAATTCGCAAGGATGATATTTATGGGGGCTATTGTGTTCGTTTGGACGCAGTATATGATATAATAATTACTCCATTATCCATTGATGTTTCTACAGGAGATGTGATTACCCCGGACGCAGTAAAGTATGAGTTTAGTGGTATTTTCGATGAAGATATTCGAATTAGCTTATGGGGGTATAATATAGAGACGATTATAGCAGAGAAGGTCGAGACAATTCTGCGCAGAGGTGTGTTTACTACAAGACCAAGAGATTATTATGATGTTTACATACTTGGAACAACACAGGAATACGATAAGGAAATCTATAAGGAAGCTTTGAAAGCTACAGCAGAGCATAGGGGAAGTACAGAACAGATTTCGAATGTAGAGGGGATTTTGAAGCAGATTTCAGAGAGTGATGATCTTAAGGACATGTGGAGAAAATATCAGAAGAAGTTCGCATATGCTAGTGATATTTCGTATGAGAATGTTTTGGAAGTGTTGAGGAAGATTGTACTTTAAAATCCTTAGTAGTAGGAATTTTTGTTTTACTACGATTTTTACTACTATTAGGTCGCAACAACTTGCAAAAATATGCTATAATTTGCCCAGTGACCGAATTTTTGAAGAAAACTGCAATCGAACGGAAATGCCTTAAAAACTGACTAAAATACGGCATTTCTTGGCAAATTAAGGAAGGAAAATACAATGATAAAAGTACTATTCATCTGCCACGGCAACATCTGCCGTTCCACCATGGCACAAAGCATCTTCACCCACATGGTGAAACAAAAAGGATTAGAAGATGTTTTTGAAATAGATTCTGCCGCAACCAGCAGAGAAGAAATCGGTAACGGTCCTCATTACGGAACCGTTCGTAAATTACAGCAGGTAGGAATTCCTATAATTCCTCACCGTGCCAGACAGATGACTAAAAAAGACTATGAATATTATGACTACCTCATCGGTATGGATACTGCCAATATCCGCAATATGAACACCATTGCCGGAGGTGACAAAGATGGGAAAATCTACAAAATGCTTTCCTTTGCCGGAAGTGGTCGCGATGTAGCCGATCCTTGGTATACCGGTGACTTTGATGCCACCTACCGGGATGTAGTAGAAGGATTAACAGCATTTTTAGAGCAGGTACTATAATAAATAGAAGGTACGAAGAGGAACGTGATAAAAGGAAGAATGAAACCTGGGAAGAACATGAAGAAAATAGAGAAAAGAAAAGTAAGTGTAATAACTTGTATCCTTCTTTGGTGTATGTTGTTCTTGACAGCCTGCAAACCAAAGGTAGAAATAAATCAGGAAACTTCTAGTGTTAAAACGAATATACAAGAAACGGGAGAAGAACTGGCTGAGTCAATAGAAACAGTAGAGAACGAAAACGAGGAAATTGCCCCGATAGAGGAAGTAATAGATACCCATCCTTATGATTTTACCATATGTTTTGCAGGCGATATCAACCTGGATGAACAGTGGTGCACCACAAAGTTTTTGGACCAACAGGAAAACGGAATTAGGGATTGCATTTCCGAAGAATTGATTACCCACATGCAACAGGCAGATGTTATGTGTTTAAACAATGAATTTACCTATAGTCTGCAAGGGGCTCCATTAGAGGGGAAAATGTATACCTTTAGGGCCAATCCTGATAGAGTATCTATTTTACAGGAAATGGGAGTAGACATTGTTAAGCTGGCTAATAATCACGTTTATGATTATGGGAAACAGGCATTACTAGATACCTTCGAAACTTTGGAGAACGCAGGGATTTCTTATATAGGTGCAGGACGTAACTTGGAAGAGGCAATGAAGCCTGTATACATAGAAATAGATGGTAAAAAGGTAGCATTTGTAGCAGCTTCCCGAGCGGAAAAATATAAAATGACGCCTCAGGCAACGGAAGAAAAACCGGGGATTTTGCGATGTTACGATAATACATTATTTTTAGAGGTGATTCGTGAGGCAAGAGAGAATGCCGATTTTGTGTTGGCATATGTGCATTGGGGAACCGAGTATAGTTTTGAGTTGGAAGAGGTACAATTAACTACAGGAAAAGAGTATCTGGATGCCGGAGCAGATGTAGTAATTGGGGCTCATACCCATTGTCTGCAGGGAATGGAATATTATGATGGTAAGCCAATTATTTACAGCTTGGGAAACTATTGGTTTAATGAAAAAACATTAGATTCCATGTTACTGGATTTGCATTTTTATGGAGATGATAATGGAGGGGAATTAGAGGTTCAAGTGATTCCGGCGATACAATCTGAAAAGTGTACAAGAATTGTAACTGATACGGAAGAACAAGAAAGAATCTATTCCTTTTTAGAAAATATTTCTATTAATGCGGAAATTGATCAAGAGGGAATGGTAACTGAAAAAGAATAAAATAGAGGTTGAGAAACTAACAAAGGCTATTTCATAAAGAGGTCGGATTTTTATATCTCATACTTCTTTATGAAATAGCCTTTTCTTATAGGTTTACTTACCCATCTTCTTAAATTCTAACACAGCCATCACTATCGCACAAATCCCTGCAGAGAAATCCGCCACAGGTCCGGCATACAAAACTCCTTCGATTCCGATAAATCTTGGTAAGATTAAAACCAATGGTAACAGGAACAGAATCTGTCTTGTCATGGATAAGAATACACCTTTGATGGATTTACCGATGGAGGTAAAGAAGGTGGAAGTAATTGGTTGTAAGGCATTAAACCAAGTGAAGAATAACATAATGCGGAATGCCTTAGTACCGAATTCAAAATACTCCGGACTTCCATCACCGAACAGTGCCAATAACTGTCTTGGCATAGTCTGGAATATAATGAAGGAGCAGAAGGAAATAGCACAACCTGTGATGGTAGCTAATTTATAAGCATCACGTACTCGTTTGTAATTTCCCGCACCGTAATTGAAACTTTCTACCGGCTGACTTCCCTGAGCGATACCAATGATGACAGAGAAGAAAATCTGGTTAACTTTCATAACAATTCCCGCACAAGCAATAGGAATAGATTCACCATATACAGAGAGTGCACCATAGTATTTCAAGGAATTGTTAAGAGCAATCTGTACCACCATCATAGCCAGCTGATTGAAGAAGGAAGCCATACCAATAGCGGTAATATCTTTTAAGTATTTGAAATTAGGAATAAAGTGATGTTTGGTGATTTCCACGGATTTCAAATGGCGCATGTAATTAAGAACGATACCTGCGCTGGCTGCCTGGCCGATAATGGTTGCCAGTGCGGCACCTTCCATTCCCCAACGGAACACCAAAACAAATAAAGCATCCAAAACCACGTTAATGATAGCACCGGTAATGTTGGAAATCATGGTCATTTTCGGACTTCCGTCGGCACGCATTAAGTGACCGCCGCCGGTTCCCAGTAGTAAGAATGGGAAACCAATAGAAGTAATTCTTACATACGGAATAGCATAAGGTAATACATCTGCCGGAGAACCAAACATAAGAAGTAATGGTTCCAAAAACAACTGCGCAATAACTAAAAGGAATGTACCGCATACGATTAACATGGTAACGGCATTTCCCATAAAATAAGGAGCCGCTTCTTTATTTCCACGTCCGAGACTTAAGTTAAAACAGGAAGCTCCGCCGATACCAAATAACAATGCCAGAGCGAGGCAGGAAGTGGTAAAGGGGAAAGCTACATTGGTTGCCGCATTTCCTAAGGTTCCGATAGCATGCCCGATAAAGAGCTGGTCTACGATGTTGTAAAGGGCTCCCACCAGCATAGCAATAATACTGGGGATTGCGAATTTTATCATTAATTTTCCGATGGGTGCACTACCCAAAGGGTTTGCTTTTGTTTCAGTCATATCTTTAAAACCTCTGCTTTCTTATTATAGAAATCTAAATATGATAGAACATCTTCAAGTCTGTTATTTCACCATTACTCATAAAAACATTTTATATTTTCTTATAAAATATAGTCAAGTAAAAATAAGAGTTTTTATTTTTGCAACAGTCAGAATTGGATGAACTGTTACCTGTTTTTTGAATATCATTTTTGGGAAGAATTGAATCCACTCTGAAAAATGAGTATAATGGTTAAAGTTAGTAAACACAAGGAGAGAACATTATGCTGATTACCAGACCTGATTATTATGAAGACTTTGAATGTATTGCAGATAAATGTGAAGATACCTGTTGTGCCGGATGGCAGATTGTAATAGATAAGGAAACCTTAAAAAAATATATAAAGATAAAAGGTGATTTCAAAAAAGAGATTTTCAAAAAAGTGAATTGGTTTCAAGGAACCTTTAAGCAGGATAAAAGTAAGCGATGTGCATTTTTAAATGATAAGAATCTTTGTGATTTATACTTAAATCAGGGAGAAGATGGCTTTTGTAAGACTTGCAGAGAGTATCCCAGACATACAGAAGAATTCGAAGGAATAAGAGAAATTACCTTATCTGTTTCCTGTCCGGAAGTGGCGAGAATCCTGATGAACCGCATGGAACCGGTACAATTTATCAGTGAGGAACAAGAGGGAGAGGAAGAATTTGAAGATTTTGATCCCTTTCTGTATTCCATTTTGGAAGATGCCAGAAAAGAGATGATTACTATCTTACAAAACCGTAATCTTACCATTTCAGACAGAATATTGTTGGTACTTGGTATGTCTCATGATATGCAGGGGCGTATGAACCGGCAGGAGATGTTTGCCTGCTCGGATGTGATTGCCAAATACACCACGCAAAGAGCTCTACAGTTTGTAAAAGACTATCAGATGAAAGTGAAGAACAAAGGAGAAATGGCTTTCGCCCACATTATGTTCAAGCACTTGTTTGAACTGGAATTGTTGCGGGAAGAGTGGGGGATTTTATTAAAAGAAACAGAGGATTTGTTGTATCAGGATGAAGAAGCTTATGACAAGAACAAAGAGGAATTTCAAAATTATCTTGCCAATGCAGAGACTTCAAGTAACATTAGCATCCATCTGGAACAACTCTTGGTTTACTTTCTCTTCACCTATTTCCCGGGAGCGGTATATGATGGTGAAATTTATGCCAAAGTCCAGCTGGCAGTATATTGTGTCTGGATGATTTGGGAAATCTGGATGGCAAGATGGATAAAAAATGAAAAGTCCTTAGATTTAGAAGAAATGACAGAACTGGTTTACCGTTTTTCCAGGGAAGTGGAACATTCTGATTTGAACTTGAGGAAGGTTGAAGAAATATTAAGTAAAAAGTGGTTTTTAACATAAAACAAGCTGTTGTAAATTTTACAACAGCTTAATTCATCCTTATTCAAAATCTCTGGTAATATTATTCAACCATTTCCCACTTTTATAATGACCAAATACCCATGGCCATTTCACGAATTCATCGGTACAAAGGAGTACATACACCACCATGGGTGGTAATTTCAATACGAAGGCTGCGATAAAGCCTAAAGGTACGGCATACACCCACATATCAAAAATATCACAAATCATACCAAATTTACTGTCTCCGCCGGCACGGAATATACCGTTAATCATGGTTCCGTTTGTGGCAGTTCCCATAATATAGAAACAGTTAATATATAACATAATTTTCAAATATCTCATGGCAGTCTCGGATAAAGAAGCCACACTTAATGCAATCGGAGTAATGGCGAAAATAATGAGTCCTCCGATGAGACCGGTAACAACCATTAGCACCATGGCACGTCTGGAATCCGCCTTGGCTTCTTCCATCTTCTTGGCACCGATATCTTTTCCGATAATAATTCCCGCAGAAGCAGAAACTGCATAACAAAGTACGGTACCAAAGGAACGGACTACCGCAACCACAGAGTTGGCAGCAACGACATCGGAACTTAAATGTCCCAGGATAGCTGTGTACATAGAGAAGGCTACACTCCAAATCAGGGAATTGGCAAGGGCCGGTAAGGATAGACGTACAAAGTCTTTCAGTAAAATCGGATTTTTTTCAAAAACAGCCCTGAACGCAAGTTTCATACCATTTGAATAGTGGGAATACACTAAGCAAATGATAAACTGTACAATTCTGGAAATAGTAGTAGCCAGGGCAACACCTTGAACGCCCAGTTTTGGAGCACCCAAAAGTCCGAAGATAAATACGGCATTCAGTGCAATATTCAAAAGTAAGGTAAACACATTGATGCAGGTACTTATTTTTACACGTTCCACACTACGAAGTGTCTGGAAGTAGGTTTCTGCAATTCCCCAAAACAGATGTCCGATTCCCACAATTCGAAGGTAAGAAGCACCCAAAGGAATCAGGGTAGTGTCGTTGGTGTATAAGCCCATCATCAGTTCCGGAAAGAAAATGGAGGGAATGGCAAAAAATAAGGCGCACAAAAAGGTGAATCGAAGTGCGATTCCCTGTACTTTTTCAATGGTTTTCACATCTTTCTTTCCCCAATATTGGGAACATAGCATGGAGACACCGGACCCCAGTCCTAAGAAAATACTCATTAAAATATTAGAATACTGAGTTGCCAGGGATACGGCAGAAATAGCATTCTGTCCCACAGAGTTTAACATGAGAACGTCTGCAGAGCTGACCGCAGCATTAAAAATATTTTGAATCACGATAGGTAAGGTAAGTCCCAGAATGTATCGGTATGCCTGTCGTTCTTTGGGATCTTTAAAAATTCTTACTAAATTCATTTTCCCTGTTTCTCCCTTGTTTCATAAGATTATTCTCAAATTAACAAAAACATTATTCATTATATTTTAGTTATAGTTAAAAATCCCTCGTAATATTTTTCATCCATTTTCCACTTCGATAATGCTTAAATACCCAAGGCCATTTTACAAATTCATCAGTACAAAGCAGTGCATATACCACCATAGGCGGCAATTTCAGCACAAAGGCAGAAATAAATCCCAATGGTACAGCATAAATCCACATATCAATAAAGTCACAAATCATACCGAACTTACTGTCGCCGCCGGCACGGAAAATACCGGTGATCATAGTCCCGTTTACGGCACTTCCCATAACATAGACAGAATTAATATATAACATAATTTTAAGATATTTCATGGCAGTTTCTGATAAATCCGCCACCTGTAAAACCAGAGGACTTACGATAAAAATAATTAAGCCGCCCAACAGTCCGGTAAGTACCATCAACACCATGGCACGTTTAGAATTTTCCTTGGCTTCTGCCATTTTACCTGCACCGATGGATTTTCCGATATAGATACCGGAAGAACCGGCTACCGCATAGCAGAATACGGCTCCAAAGTTACGTACTACCGATACTACAGAATTTGCAGCAACTACATCGGAACTTAAATGTCCCATAATGGAAGTATACATGGAAAACGCCACGCTCCATACAAGGGAATTAATCAATGCAGGGAGAGATAAATGTATAAAATCATGCAACAGCACAGTATTTTTTTCAAAAACAGCACTGAGACGGAGCTTAGCATTGGTAGAATAATGTGAAATGATAAGACATATCACAAATTGAACAATTCGGGAAATAGAAGTTGCTAAGGCAACACCGATGACGCCAAGTTTTGGAGCACCAAGAAGTCCGTAAATAAATACTGCATTTAAGCCAATATTTAAAAGTAAGGTGAAAGCATTAATATAGGTACATACTTTTACACGCTCGATGCTACGCATAGTATAAAAGAACGTTTCGGAAATTCCCCAGAATAGGTGACTTATACCTACCACACGCAGATAATCTGCACCTAAACTAATTAAATGAGGGTCATTTGTATAAAGTTTCATCATCAGTTCCGGGAAAAATAAGGAAGGGATGGTAAAAAGCATGGAACCCCAAAAAGTAAAACGAAGAGCGATTCCCTGAACTTTTTCAATGGTAGAGATATCCTGTTTTCCCCAATACTGGGCACACAGCATGGCAACTCCGGAGCCGAGGCCCATAAAAATATTAATCAAAATATTGGAATATTGTGTAGCCAGTGAAACTGCGGAAATTGCATCCTGTCCCACTGAGTTTAACATCAGTACATCTGTGGAACTGACGGCAGAGTTGAAAATATTTTGTATAACAATAGGAATCGTCAGACTAATAATGTAAGCATAAGCCTGTCGTTCCTTTTCATCTTTAAAAATACGTGTCAGAGTCATAAAATCTCCTAGGAATAATAAAAAAATATCGGTTTTTGTATATCGTAAAAACGCTTTCTTTTCATAAGAAAACGATTTCCAACCAAATTAAGAATATCATATTTTAAGGGAAAAGCAACTAGTCTATTTTCATAGAATAAGAAAATAATAGAGAATTTTATGTGCAAATAACATAATTCTTAAGAAAATATAAACTTTAGTAATCATATATTGACATATAATATTATATTACGTATTGTATAGATACAATATTATACGCCATATAATATTGTAAATGTTATAACAATTGGGTTGATGTATAATGAATACATTTTCAATTATGAATTTGTTAATTTAAAAGCATAAGAACAGGAGAGAGGTTTGCATGGTATTTAATACAGGTGCAGCGTTGTTGGACGCTATTGTATTAGCTGCAGTGTCCGGTGAGCCGGAAGGAACTTACGGGTATAAGATTACCCAGGATGTAAGACAGGCATTAGAAGTATCAGAATCCACTTTGTATCCGGTACTTCGCCGTTTGCAAAAGGATGGATGTCTGGACACATATGACCGGGAATTTGCGGGAAGAAACCGTAGGTATTATCGGATTACGGAAGTAGGAATGGCACAACTTAATTTGTATAAATCAGAATGGAATAGTTATTCTTCCAAGATTTCTGATTTTTTTGAAGGGAAATTCCTTCGAGGAGGAGATAATGAAACGTAAAGAATATATGGAACGGTTAGAACAACTTCTTTTAGTATTGCCACAGGAAGAAAGGGAAGAAGCTTTACAATATTATTCCGATTATTTTGACGATGCAGGAATAGAAAACGAAGAGAGAGTTATTTTAGAATTGGGAAGTCCGGAGGAAGTGGCAGCAAAAATAAGAGCAGGATTTGCCGGAGAGTTCGCAGAGTATTCCGAACAGGGATATGAAGATACTCGTTTTCAGAATGCTCAGGAGATTATGGCAAAAGAAGCAATAAATGACGAATGGAAAGATTCTGTTTATAAAGATGCCAATTCTGAATGGCAGGATTCTGTATATGAAGCAGAATTTCAAGATAGAAGAGAGGAAGGGCAGACACAGAAAAGTAAAAATACCAATGTATGGAAGGTGGTTGCTATTGGTTTGATTTTACTAATTGCTTCTCCTGTAATTCTTCCCTTAGGTATTGCCGGGATAGCTGTGATATTTGCTATAATTGTGGCTCTTTTTGCAGTTGTTGTAGCAGTGGGTGTTTCCGGATTTGCTATTCTTTTTGCAGGAATTGCAGTGATAGTAGCAGGAATTGCAAAGATAATATTGGCTCCTGCAGTAGGTATTTTGGCAGCAGGTATCGGATGTATTTTACTGGCAATCGGAATCGGAATATCGTGGTTGATGATTTCCTTGGCGGTAAAAGTAGTACCGGGAATTCTCCGGGGTATTGTAAACCTCCTTGGAACTCCTTTTAGAAAGGCAGGTGCAAAATAAATGAAATTATTTACAAAGATAAGTCTTATTGTTGCAGCCATTGCTCTTGGTCTGGGAATTCTTGGTGTATGCGTAGGTATGGCAATGGGAGCAGATGCAAGTGAGTTAAGTGAATTTGGAATTTACATTTCCCCACATCAGCAGGTGAAAGTAAGTGGAGTCATAACGGAGATTGAAGAAGAAATCAGAGAAGAAGTAAGCGATGTTGTAGAGGATGTGGTAGAAGAAAGTTTCCATGTATATCAGGATGATGGTCTTGGACATCGTGAGAATGAAGTACAGAATAATTACAAACCGCATGACAAAAGCATGCACGAACATAGTTACAGTTTAAAAGGCATTGACCGTTTGGATGTAGAAGTACAGAATACTGAGATAACCATTTGGGCTACCGAGGATGTAGACCATATTCTATATTATTCTAATAAAGATAAAAATATTGCAAAAGTAGATGGTTCTACATTAAAATTAGAAGACAGAACTTCTTCAAAGAATAAAATCCAATTGGAGTTATATATTCCCGTAGGTGTTTTAAAAGAAATTGACATCGATGTTGCGGCGGGAACAATCGTGGCTGATAAGATAGTGGCAGATAGCATTACATTTGACATCGATGCTGCAGCGTTACAGATTGACGAATTGCAAGTGACAAGAGAAGCTGATTTGCAGGTAGATGCCGGGGAAATGGTAATTGGTTATTATGACGGACCTAAATTAGATGTAGAATGTGCATTGGGGTCTATTATGGTTGTTTGTGAAGGAAATCAAAGCGACTATAATTATGAAATGGAATGTGGTATGGGCCGGATTGTTTTCAACAGGGAAACATATTCCGGTTTAGGAGAAGAGATACATATTAATAATGGAAGCAGTAAATTAATTGAAGCAAGTTGTGATATGGGTGAGATTGTACTGGAGTTTCCAAACAGTTTGTAGGTTGTTTGCGATTGGAAAAGCAAAAACAAAGTGTAGATTCAATAATGATTAATATGAACTGCAAATAGAATATTAAGGCATAGAAGAAAGGAAGGATACTATGGAACAAAAGAAATTATTAAGATCAGTAGATAACAGAATGGTATGCGGTGTTTGTGGGGGAATTGGTAAATATTTTAATATTGATCCAACCTTGGTGCGTTTAATTTGGGTATTAGCTTCTTTCGTAGGAGCAGGAAGCGGATTGTTAGTGTACATCATTGCAGCAATCATTATTCCGGAAGAGTATTAGAATAAAAGTTATCAAGGTACTTGGTTGTTTCGAATAAAAAAGTATAAAAATGGGCTAAACTGTGTTAGAATAAGTTTTGATGATGAAACTGACTAACACAGTTTTATTTTTAGGAAGAATTTAAAATGAAGGTATACATAAGTATTCTTATTGGACAATATATGAAAATACAGGAAGCATTTGGAGGAAACAAATGAAAGTTTTATTTACCATAGTTGTATGTAAAGTCTTAAGATTAATAGGGAAAATGGTTGGAAAAGGAAGCTCGCTTCCGGGAAAAATTGCATTAAAGATTTGTCCGGATATTTTAGACAGAGTAAAACTTCCAAAATATATTATTGCCGTTACGGGAAGTAACGGTAAGACATCCACTGTAGAAATGATTGCTCATATTTTAATGGAAAACGGAAAAAACGTAGCATGGAATAAAGAAGGTTCCAATCAGATTGAAGGAGTTACGACTTTGGTATTGAATTCTGCAACTTTGACCGGAAAAGTCAAAGCAGATATTCTTTTGATTGAAAGTGATGAAAGATTTGCCAGATATACCTTTAAGTATATCAAGCCTACCCATTATGTAATTACCAATCTTTACCGTGACCAATTAACCAGAAACGGTCATCCGGAGTGGGTATACAATGCACTTCTTGACAGTATCCATCCGGAAACACAGTTGATTTTAAATGCAGATGATCCGCTGGTTTCCTGTTTTGGTTATGGAAAAGAAAATGTAATCTGGTTTGGAGCCGGGGATTTAAGTACCGATACTACAGAGTTTGATGGCGTTTACCATGACGGTCAGTATTGCCCTAATTGTAAGATGCCGATGACCTACAGCAAATATCACTACAATCATATCGGGCATTATCAGTGTGAAGCTTGCGGGCATAAACGAAACGACACAACTTATACTGTTACAAGTGCGGATTTGGAAGCGGGAGTGGCTGTGATTAATGAAGAATATGAAATTAAACTGGCTTTAAAATCCCTTTACAATATTTACAACATTCTGGCAGCATTTACGGTAGCATCTTTAGCAGATATCGACGGAAAAGATATTGTTCCTCATATCAACAACTACGTGTTGAAAAATGGTCGTGTGGTAACTTTTTCTTTAGGAAACAGAAAGGGAACCCTGCTTACTTCTAAGCATGAAAACAGTATTTCTTATAATCAGTCTCTGCGGATTGCGGCAGCAGATAAGGAAGGCTGTGATGTGGTAATTATTGTAGATGCAGTCAGCAGAAAATATTTTACCAGTGATGTGTCCTGGCTTTGGGATATTGATTTCCATCTGTTGGGAAGTGAGAATGTAAAACAGATTGTTCTTGCAGGAACTTACTGCAACGATTTGGCAGTGCGTTTTTCTTATACCGATATTGAAAATGATAAGATTCAGATTTTAGAAACTGTGGAAGATGCAGTGACTTACCTGAATAATGAGAGAAAAGAAAAGATTTATGTAATCACTTGTTTCTCCGACAAAGATAAATTCCTGACAAGGGTGGTAGTAGACTAATCTGAATTAAGCGGAATGAAACAGTATGAATTAGAAAAAGGAGTGCAAGGATGTGAACTGACAGACACATCTGAAGATAACAATGAAGATTTTACATTTATATTATGACCTTATGAATTTATATGGTGAATATGCCAATGTGGCTGCTTTAAAAAGATTGTTAGATAAGAACAAAGTGCCTTGTAAAGTTGACACTTTATCAGTAGGGGATAAAATACAGTTTTTAGATTACGATCTTATTTACGTAGGTTCCGGGACAGAACGTAATCAAAAACTTATTTTGGAGCATTTAAAGAGAAGTAAAGAAGCCTTAAAAGCATATCTGGATGCAGGAAGATTTCTGATTATGACCGGTAATTCTTTTGAAATTCTTGGGAAAGAAATTGTGGATGCAAAAGGGAAAAAATATGCCGGATTGGAAATTTTTGATTTTACGGTAACAGAACAGGAAAGAACCAGAGATACCGCGGATGCTGTTTTCAAGTTGATAGAAGAACAGGAAAGAAATAAGGAAGAGATTGGTTCTGATAGTGAAAATACCCATGCAAAATTAGTTGGTTTTATTAATAAATGCAGTACTATTCAGGGAATTGAAACACCATTATTCCAAGTGGAAATGGGACTTGGTAACGAAAAGGCAGGTCAGACAGAAGGAATCAGATATAAGAATTTTTACGGAACTCATTTGACCGGACCAATGTTAATTAAAAATCCGTATTTCTTAATGAAATTAGCAAGTGATTTATGCGGTAAGCAGATGAAAGGTGATTACCTTGTGCATGAAAAAGCCGGCTATGAGATTACTTTAAGGGAATTAAGTAAAAGAATGGAAGCTAAATAATGTGGAAAAGCAAATAATGCAAATTGTATCTTAAAAAGTACAATTTGCGCGTTGACATACAATGTGCTCTTATGTATAATTGCATGCAATTACATAAGAGGCCAATGGAAGGTTACAGGAAAGAGGCAGATGCCCACCGACGGAATAATACTCTCAGGTATATAAGACTGTAATTGGATGGCGCGCTGGAGAATCTCGAAAGACGGGTGCCGAAGGTGAAAATGGGAAACCGTGAATCTCTCAGGCAAAAGGACAGCGTTGATATTTACAAAAGAGCAAAAGGATGGCTTTTTCTTTTTGCTGTATTTAAATAGAGACGTAGGTTCAAAGAGATAGTCTTTGGACCTTTTTCTTTTTTGTGACCTCTGTGTAAAAAATAGGTTCGCCTTAAAAGGCGTGGAGGAGATTATGGAAAATTTAACAGTTGTAGTGGAGCAGATTGTTGCAACAGTAAACAGCTTCCTTTGGGATTTTGCGTTATTGTTTTTACTCTGCGGAACAGGTATTTTTTATACCTTTAGTCTGAAATTTATTCAGGTTCGTAAGTTCAAAGAAGGATGGAAAATGTTATTCGGTAACTTTTCCCTTCATGGAAAGAACGAAGGAAAAGGTCTTAGTTCTTTCCAGGCGTTGACAACAGCGATTGCAGCTCAGGTTGGTACAGGTAATATTGCCGGTGCAGCTACAGCGATTGCAGCCGGTGGTCCCGGAGCAATTTTCTGGATGTGGTTAAGTGCATTCTTTGGAATGGCAACTATTTATGCCGAAGCAGTTATGGCACAGGTAACACGTGAAGAAAAGAATGGTGTTGTAGTTGGTGGTCCTGTGTATTACATCAAACATATTTTTAAAGGTGGATTTGGTAAATTCCTTGCAGGATTTTTCTCCGTTGCAGTTATCCTTGCATTAGGATTTATGGGTAACATGGTTCAGGCCAACTCTATTGGTTCTTCTTTTAAAAATGCATTTGGAATTTCTCCTGTAGTGACAGGTATTGCTATTGCAATTATCGCAGGTATTATCTTTATCGGTGGTATCAAACGTATTGCACGAGTTACAGAAAAAATTGTTCCTATCATGGCAATTCTTTATGTATTAGGATGTATCGTAATTTTGGCTATGAATCCTGCAGGTTTAGTTCAGGCAGTTCGTGATATTTTTGTTGGTGCTTTCAGCCCTCAGGCTGTAGGCGGTGGTTTACTTGGTGTATCTGTTCAGAAGGCAATCCGTTTTGGTGTTGCCAGAGGTTTATTCTCTAACGAAGCAGGTATGGGTTCCACACCTCATGCACATGCAACAGCAGATGTTGCCCATCCAAGTGAACAGGGTATTGTAGCATTCATGGGTGTATTTATTGATACTTTTGTAGTTCTTACATGTACAGCACTGGTTATCATTTCCAGCGGACTTTACACAAATGGTGAAACTGCTGCAGCTCTTGCACAGAGTGCTTTCAATGCAAGTCTTGGTAATGTAGGTAACATCTTTATCGCATTCTGTATGTTATTCTTTGCCTTTACAACAATTGTTGGTTGGTACTACTTCGGTGAAGTTAACGTACGTTCCTTATTTGGGGAAAAAGCTGTTAAAGTATATGCGGTTATCGTAGTTATCTGTGTAGCAATCGGTGCTACTTTAAAAGTAGATTTGGTATGGAATATGTCTGATATGTTCAACGGACTTATGGTTCTTCCAAACTTGATTGCTTTGATTCCATGTGTAGGTATTGTTAGAAAGCTTACCAAGGAATATGAAGCAAAGAAAAAATAAGGAAATAATATTAGGAATTTATTTATATTAAAAAAAGCAACCCAACTTTGATGCCTCTCTTCTTTATCATCTGTTTGTTAGAGGAGAGAGGTATCATTCGGTTAGGTTGCTTTTTTGATGCTCATTTAATTCCTTCATCATTACACATCTTATCAGTCCGGAATATTTTTCCTTGGTAACCATTATCCGATAGCCGGTTTTCTCTAAGCTTTTTAAGCTTGCTGTATTTTCGGGCGCTACAGTAGCAAAAGAGTAGCAGTATCTGGAGGTATCAACCAAGGTTTCCGCAAAAGTAATCATCTGATGTTCTAACTTATGTCCACGGTGTTTTGGCAGAACAGAAGCAGAGTCCATATGGAGGACACGGTTAAGCTTTTTATACAGATGGTGTTTATCCTCATCACGAAACACATCATACCCCAGATTCTCAGCATCTGTTCCCGGATATTTTACCAGTAGATTTCCTACAATTTTGCCATAATCATCACAGGCAACAACACCAAAACCATGTCCTGACAAAATATCTTTTACGTATTCCAAATCATCACAGATAAAATATTCTTTATGTTCCAGAGCCTGATAACAGGTATCCATGACGGACCATATTTCAGATGCATCTTCCGAAGTCGCAAGGCGTAGTGTATAGTCTGTTCCCATAATCTTACTCCGTCACTTCCTGAATTCCGCTAATATCCGAATCAATCATTAACGAATAATTTGTGTAATAAACCACAAATCCCGGTTTTCCGCCGCTTGGTTTCTTGACATGCTTTTTCTGGATATAGTCGATTTCCACTTTTTCCTGTCCGCGCAATTTGGAATAGTAAGCGGCCAGTTTTCCGGCTTCTTCAAATATCCTGTCAGGCATTTCCTCCCCTTCGGATTTTACGATGACATGAGAACCCGGAACTCCTTTTGCATGGAACCACCAGTCATTGCCGGTAGCAAATTTGAAGGTAAGCTCTTCATTTTGGAAGTTGTTTTTACCAACATAAATATGATATCCGTCACTGCTGATATAGTGGAAAGGTTTACTGGTAAATCTTTGTTTCTTGGAAGAACCTTTTCTCTTGATATAACCGGTTTCAATTAATTCTTCTTTAATCTGTACCAAATCTTCTTCTTTTACCGCAATATCCAAAGCATTACTGATGGATTCTAAGTGGTCGGTTTCTTCCTTTACCTGTACGGTTAAGGTAGAAAGGGCTTCATAAGTTCTTTTTAATTTATTATATTTGTCATAATATTTTTTTGCATTTTCAATAGCAGAAAGCATAGGATCCAAAGGAATATTCACATCTTCGTTTGTGTAGTAATTGTTCACGGTAACGGATTTGCTGCCCGGTTCCACACCGTATCCGAAGGCAGTCAGAAGTTCGCCGTAAACTTTGTATTTTTCACGTTTTTCAGTATCCTGCATCTGACGGATTTGTAAATCATATTTTTTAACATTTCTTTCAAGGGCAGTCTGGACGATTTTTCTCAAATCCACAGATTTCTGACGAATACGAGTTATGATATTTTTTTCTTCATAGTATTGTTCCAAAAGGGTGGAAACAGAAGAAATCTCTTTGGTGTTTTCCTCGGAGTAGGAACTGATTGGAAATACGGCATATTCCTTAGGTACACCATTTTCATAGAGAATTCTCGGAGCATAATTCCCATCTTTGATGTCAGAAATCATTTCGTTAAAACTGCAATACAGATTTTCTTTGTCCATATCTGACAGAGCAGCAATGGATAAGTCACAGTTACCTCCTGCCCGGAAGCAGATTTCATTTGCCATGAAAGGTGACAGACCAACGTAATTCATATAAAGAGATTTGAAACATTCACTGTTTTGTTCGTAAACCAGAGTGAAGAATTCTTCTTTGGTAGTAGTTAACGGATTTTTCTTATTTGTGGTTTCCGGAATAAAATAATCCCTTCCCGGAAGAACCTCACGCAGGGAACTTACGGCAGAGGAAATATGTTTGATACTGTCGATGATTTTGCCTTCCTGTGTGCAGAAGATAATGTTACTGTGTTTTCCCATTAATTCCACAATCAATTTTTTCTGACAAAGGTCGCCCATTTCATCCAGATGTTCAATGGTAAATTCCAGAATACGTTCTAAAGAAGGCTGGGAAATATCCACAATGCGCCCATTCTGGATATGTTTTCGAAGTAACATACAAAAGTTTGGTGCAGTCATGGGACTGGGTTTGTTTTTATCTGTTAAATATACCAACGGCAGGGACGCACTGGCAGACAGTACCAGTCGGTACTGACCATTGTTTGTTTTTATGGTAAGCAACAGTTCGTCTGTTTCCGGTTGTGCAATTTTATAAATACGCCCATTTAAGAGGGCTGTTCTTAATTCTTCTTTTAAACAGGAAATTGTAATTCCGTCAAATGCCATGCCTTTTCTCCTAATTATTTTTTCTATTAAAAAGTCTTGGTTTTTACATTGATTTTAAACATGTGTCATTATACAATTCTACATAAACATAGGTCAATATGTAATGATGAAAGTTTACGGGAGCGGTGTAATAAATGAACCGATTAAGTTTATACCTGCACATTCCATTTTGTGTGAAAAAGTGCCATTATTGTGATTTTTTGTCTGCGCCTTGCAAGGAGGAAACCAGACAGGAATATGTAGAAGTTTTGTGTATGGAAATAGTACAAAAGGCAAAACTATATAAAGATAAAATTGTAGATACTATTTTCTTTGGCGGTGGTACACCGTCCCTGCTCTCGGCAGAGCAGATGAAAAGAATTATGGAGACGGTAAGACAGGAATTTCGGGTACTTGCGGAGGCAGAGATTTCCATGGAAGTAAATCCGGGAACCGTGAGTTTGGAAAAATTGAAAGCTTATAAAGAGTACGGGATTAACCGTTTAAGTATCGGACTTCAGTCTGCTAACAATGAAGAATTGAGGGTTTTGGGAAGAATTCATACTTGGGAAGTGTTTGAAAATACTTGGAAGCAGGTGCGGGAATTGGACTTTTCTAATGTAAATATAGACTTGATGTCCGCTTTGCCGGGACAGACTTTGGAAAGTTATGAGAGTACTTTGAGAAAGGTGCTTGCCCTGAAACCGGAGCATATTTCTGCCTATAGTCTCATTATAGAAGAAGGTACTCAATTTTATGAATGGTTTGGTGAGGATAATTCCAAGCTTCCTGACGAAATCACAGACCGCAGAATGTATGAAATGACAAGAACTCTGTTGGAAGAATACGGATATCATCGTTATGAGATTTCCAATTATGCTTTAAAAGGATATGAGTGTAAGCATAATGTGGGTTATTGGAAGAGAAAGGATTATCTGGGACTGGGACTGGGGGCTGCCTCGTTGCTGTCCAATGTCAGAAGCAGCAATGTAAGTGAACTTGCGGAGTATTTGAAACTAAATTGGAGGACAGAAAAGGAAGAACTCTCCATACAAGATCAAATGGAAGAATTTATGTTTCTGGGACTTCGTATGATGGAAGGAATCAGTTGTTTGGAATTTGAACAACAATTTGGGAAATCTTTAAAGGAAGTTTACGGAACACAGATTGCCAAGTTAGAAAAACAAGGGTTGTTGCGGTATCATCAGGAAACCGACAGATATGCTTTAACTTTGCAAGGAATTGATGTCAGCAATCAGGTGTTTGTAGAGTTTATAGATTAAAAACAAAGAAGTAGCACTTCTCATATATAGTAAAAAATGATAAAATGAAATTAGCTATAAACATTGTAAAAAGAGAGAAGGGGGATGTTTGCGATGGGCAAAGAATCTTTATTATTAAAACCTCTGAAAGTAGGTAATTTAACTTTCAAAAACCGTATTATGTTTCCGCCATTAACCACAGGTTATGAGGAACGTGACGGTTCCATTGGTGACAGAAGTTTTGCATTTTATGAAAGACTTGCAAAAGGGGGAGCTTCTTACATCGTAATCGGTGACGTTGCACCGGTAAATACAGCATCACCAACACCAAAGTTGTTTGATGACCGTCAGATTCCTGCATTTAAGAAATTAGCAGATGCACTTCATACATATGATTGTAAATTAGCATTACAGTTATTCCATCCGGAATATGATGTTCCGGGTGTTGGAAGAATGATTATGGCATCCAGAATGGCAGCGATGGAAGCGGAAAAAGCAAAAGCGGCCGGTGATATGGAAACCTTCGGAGCTAAAATGGCTGAATCCGGAAAATTAGGAAAAGAAGCATATGCTAAATTGCATCATGACATGCAGCACTTTGTATCTGAAGCAAGCGTAGATCAGTTAAATCAGATTAAACAGGCAATTGCTGACAGTGCAAGAAGAGCAATGGAAGCAGGCATTGATGCTATCGAAGTTCATGGTGACCGTTTACTTGGTTCCTTATGTTCCACTCTTTTAAATCACAGAACAGATGAATACGGCGGAGCATTTGAAAATCGTATCCGTTATGCATTAGAAGTAGTTGCAGCAATTAAAGAAGCTGCTCCAACTCTTATGATTGAATACAAACTTCCTGTTATCACAGTTAATCCTGACGGAAGCTTACGTGGTAAAGGTGGTCTCTTAGAAGACGAAGCAGTAGAATTTGCAAAAGAATTGGAAAAAGCAGGCGTAGACATGATTCAGGTTGCACAGGCGAATCATACAGGTAATATGGGTGACACCATTCCACCAATGGGAACTATGCCTTACAACTGGACTTTAGGCGCAGCTAAGAAAGTAAAAGCAGTGGTTAACGTTCCGATTGCAACTGTCGGACGTGTTGTTTCCGTAGCAAACGGAGAAGAAATTCTTGCTAACGGCGATGCAGATATGATTGGTTACGGCCGTTCCTTATTATGTGATTCTGACATCGCATTAAAAGTAGAAAGAGATGAACCGATCCGTGAATGTCTCAACTGTAACAAAGGTTGTGTAGATGCTATTCAGGGTCGTCGCTATATTTCTTGTGTACTTAACGCAGAAAATGGTGATGAAGCTACTATCTCTATCAAACCGGCAGAAGATAAGAAAAACGTAGTTATCGTAGGTGCAGGTATTGCAGGCTTAGAAGCCGCAAGAGTAGCAGCAATCCGTGGACATAAAGTTAATATTTATGAAAAAGCTGACAAAATCGGCGGACAGATTCATTTGGCAGCAGTTCCGCCAAGAAAAGATGAAATCTTACGTAGTATTGAATACTATGATGCAATTTTACCGGGACTTGGTGTAAATGTTCACTTAAATACAGAAGTTACCAAAGATATTATGAATGCAGCAGATGCTGTTATCGTAGCAGTAGGAGCTCAGGATATTGTACTTCCAATCAATGGTACGGATTCTGCTAATGTAGTTTCTTCCTGGGATGTTCTTGCAGGAAAAGTAGAAGTGTCCGGACACTGCGCAGTTATTGGCGGTGGTTTAGTAGGTACAGAAACAGCAGAATATCTTGTAGAAAAAGGCTGTAAAGTATCTGTAATCGAAATGATGGATAAGATTGCTAATGGTGAATCCAGCACAATTTTACCAATTATCATGGCTGATTTTGCTAAGAATGATGTAAAACAGTATGTAAATACAAAGGTAAACAGTATCGAAAATGACGGAAAACAGATTTTAGCTACCGATACCAAAGAAGAAAAAGATATTACTATCGATTGCGATATGGTAGTTATGGCTGTAGGTTCTAAGAAAAATGTATTTGACGTAGAAGGCGTTACTACACCGGTTGTTTATGTAGGAGACTGTTCCGGTGAAAGAACAGCAAGTATTGCAGAAGCAATCCGCACAGGATACAAAGCAGCAAACGAATTATAATATAAAACACAAGGCTGGACCGCGGGAACGTGGTCCCGTCTTTTTAGAAAGGACTGATTAACATGCACAAATATAATCATTTATTCCAACCTATCAAGATTGGGAAGAGAGATGTTAAAAACCGAATCTTCATGCCGCCGATTTCCACCAACCTTGCAAATAAAGGTTATGTAACAGAAGAACTCATTCAGCACTATGGTGCCAGAGCCAAAGGTGGTGTGGGTCTTATCGTTTCCGAAGTGGTAACGGTAGAACCGACTTATGTTTACCTTCCGGGAGATATGTCTATTTATGACGATTCCTTTATTGAAGGTTGGAAAAAATTGTTTGATGAAGTACATAAATATGGAACTATTTTATTACCGCAGTTATTCCATCCGGCATATATGTCATTCCCGATTCCGGGAACACCAAGACTGATTGCACCATCCAATGTAGGACCATATTATGCCAAAGAAGCTCCAAGACCGGTAACAAAAGAAGAGATTAAGACAATTACCCGTCAGTTTGGGGAGGCTGCCCTTCGTGTGAAAAAAGCAGGCGGTGATGGTGTAGAAATCCATGCGGCTCATGCCCACGGTTTGTTAGGCGGATTCTTATCCCCACTTTATAACAAACGTACTGATGAATATGGCGGAGACATTAACGGAAGACTGAAATTCCCTTTGGAAGTTATTGCGGAAGTAAGAAGAGTCTGCGGAGAAGACTTTATCATAGATGTTCGTATTTCCGGTGATGAGTACAGCGATGGCGGATTGAATATCAATGATGCAACATACATTGCAAAACAGTTTGAAAAAGCAGGAGCGGATATGCTTCATGTTTCCGGTGGTACAACGATCAAACGTGGTAGTGCGATTCCGGCGTCCGGAACCAAAATGGGATCTCACGCAGAACTTGCCCGTTACATCAAAGCACAGGTAAATATTCCTGTAGCTACCGTAGGTCGTATTACGGAAGCATGGATTGCAGATGAAATGATTGCTAACGGTATGACGGATGCCTGCATGATGGGACGTGCTAACCTTTGTGAACCTGAATTTGTAAATAAAGTATATGAAGGAAGAGAAGATGAAATCCGTCCCTGTATCGGATGCTTACGTTGCTTAAACGGTATCATGTTTGGGAAACGTGTTGCCTGTACGATTAATCCGTCCTTTGAATTGGAGAATGAAGATACTCTTCAGCCTGCTGCTGAAAGTAAAAAGGTTCTTGTTATCGGTGGCGGTGTGGCAGGTATGGAAGCTGCATTCGTTGCCAAGAAAAAAGGACATGAAGTGGTTCTTTGTGAAGCAACGGAAGAACTTGGCGGGTTGGCTCGTTTGGCAGCAGTACCAATCGGTAAACAGGATTTAACCAAAGTGATTAAATACATGGCGAATCGTTTGGAAAAATCCGGTGTGGAAGTTCGTTTGAACACTCCGGTAACCAAAGAAATGCTGGAAGGTGAATTCAAAGGTTATGAAGTGATTGCCGGTACAGGTGCAAAAGCCAATGTAATCGGAGCTTTCACAGGCTTCAAACAGTGGATGACTGCGGATGATATCTTAGCCGGAAGACAGTTCCCAGGTAGAAAGATTGTCATCATCGGTGGCGGTAGCGTAGGATGTGAATTGGCAGATTACCTTGCTCCAATCGTAAACGACAGATTTGTTCGTAACCGTGATATCACTATTTTAGAAATGGCACAGGAAGTTATGTTGACTGAATCCGGTGCAGGACGAAGTGTAGTAGTGCAGAGACTTATGGACAAAGGTGTCCGTATGGAATGTCTTGCCAAAGTCACGGAAGTAACGGAAACAGAAATCAAATATGAACAGGGCGGACAGGAATATGTAATTTCCGATGCCGATACCTTAGTATTTGCTAACGGTTACCACATTGAAAGTACAGTAGAAGATATGTTAAAAGAAGCAGGTGTAACCTATCATTTAATCGGTGATGGCTGCAAAGTAGGAAATATCAAAGATGCCATTACACAGGGTTATACTGTGGCAAAAGATTTGGCATAAGATACTGTGAAAAAACCATAAAAGTGAAATAAGAATATTTAGAAGCAAGGGGCGTTACGTGAATCAAATCACTTGACGCCCTTTTATAAATGAATTATAATGAGGAGAAGTTCGCGATATGGGGCTGAAACAAACGAAAACGAGGATTAGATACGATGATTAAAAGCATGACAGGCTTCGGAAGATGTGAAGTTAGTGAAAATGATCGCAAATTTACAGTAGAGATGAAATCTGTAAATCATAGATATCTGGACGTGAATATTAAGATGCCAAAGAAGTTGAATTTCTTTGAATCTGCCATTCGTGCCCTGTTAAAGGACTATATTCAACGTGGTAAAGTTGATATGTTTATTACTTACGAGGATATGACAGAAAACAACGTAAGTATTAAATATAACAAAGAAATTGCAGCTGAATATTTAAAATACTTAAAGGATATGGCAGAAGAATTTACACTGGATAATGATATCTGTGTTTCTACACTTTCCCGTTATCCGGAAGTGTTTACCATGGAAGAAGTTGCCATTGATGAAGAAGGTATTTGGAAGACGTTGGAAAAAGCTATTAAAGGAGCTGCAGAAGGTTTTGTAGAAACCAGAATCAAAGAAGGTGAAAACCTTCGTAATGATTTGATTTCCAAACTGGACGGAATGTTATCTCATGTAGATTTCATTCAGGAACGTTCTCCGCAGATTATTGCAGAATATAAGCAGAAATTAGAAGATAGGGTAAAAGATTTACTTGCTGATGTAAAAGTAGATGAAAACAGACTTTTGATGGAAGTAACTATTTTTGCGGATAAAGTATGTGTGGATGAAGAAATTGTACGTTTGAAGAGTCATATCGAGACTACCAAAGCAACACTTCAGGCAGGTGGCAGCATGGGTAGAAAGTTAGACTTTATTGCACAGGAAATGAACCGTGAAGCTAATACGATTCTTTCCAAAGCTAACGATCTTGAGATTTCTAATCGTGCCATTGAATTAAAAACAGAAATCGAAAAGGTAAGAGAACAGATTCAGAATATTGAATAAGCCCGGAAAAAATTGGCGAGTTTAATATAAAAAACAGTGAGGATATATGAACCAGTTTATTCATATCGGCTACGGTAATTTGGTAAATACAAATAAGATTATCGCAGTAGTTAGTCCTGAGTCGGCACCTATTAAAAGGCTGATTCAGAATGCAAAAGAGAAAGGAACCGCGATTGACGCAACTTGTGGTCGTAAGACCAAAGCTGTTTTGGTGATGGAAGATAATCAGGTCGTGTTATCAGCCCTGCTTCCGGAAACAATAGGCAACCGAGTGCAGTCAGAAAGGGTAGGAGAAGATGAATCATAAAGGACTTTTAATTGTTATCTCCGGATTTTCCGGGGCGGGAAAAGGTACTTTGATGAAAAAGCTGCTGGAAGATTATGAACAGTATGCATTGTCCATCTCCATGACAACACGTGCACCGCGTGAAGGAGAAGTAGACGGAAGAGAGTATTTTTTCTCCACAAGAGAACAATTTGAAGATAAAATTAAACAAGGTGGTTTTATTGAACATGCCCAGTATTGTGGCAATTATTACGGAACACCTAAGGATTATGTAGAAAAACAGTTAGAAGCAGGAAAAGACGTAATTCTTGAAATTGAAATCCAGGGGGCGATGAAAGTAAAAGAACAGTTCCCGGATGCAATACTTTTGTTTGTAATGCCTCCAAGCATTGCGGTATTACACCAGCGATTGGTGGGAAGAGGAACAGAAACAGAAGAGGTTATTAATCAAAGACTGCAGCGTGCTGAGGAAGAAGCTGTGGGAATTGAAGGATACGACTATATTATCATCAATGATGATTTAGATACATGTGTGAAAGAACTTCATGAGTTACTTACTAAAACACACGAAGCAATTCAGACACAGTATAACCCTGTGAATTATGAAAAACTTATTGAAAATATCAGAACAGAGCTGACAAGCTTAGTGAAAGGAGAAAAATAAAATGTTACATCCATCTTATTCCGATTTAATCCAGGTAGCAAACAGTGGGGTAGAACCAGGAGAAGCTAAAGTTGTAAACAGCAGATATTCTATTGTAATGGCAATTGCAAAAAGAGCAAGACAGATTATCGACGGAGATGAACCATTGGTATATGCATCTGTAGATAAGCCGCTTTCTATCGCAGTAGAAGAATTAAACAAAGGTGAAATCAAGATTTTAAGCGAAGATGAATAGAAATTAAGAGTCCCTTTGGGGCTCTTTTCTTGTCCCGGCGGACAAGAGCTCCGCGATGAATACATTTTATTATGAGAAAGGTTATGATATATGAAGATTTTATTTATATCATTAGGATGTGATAAAAATCTGGTAGACACAGAGATGATGCTGGGGCAGTTGTCACAGGAAGGATTTACTTTTACAGACGACGAATACGAGGCAGAAGTAATAGTAGTTAACACTTGTTGTTTTATTAATGATGCTAAGGAAGAGAGTATTAATACTATTTTGGAAATGGCAGAATTGAAGAAACAGGGAACTTTAAAAGCTCTGGTAGTTACAGGATGTCTGGCGCAGAGATATAAGGAAGAAATTCAGACAGAAATCCCGGAAGTAGATTGTATTCTCGGAACTACTGCTATTGACCGGATTGCGGAAGCTGTCAAAGAAGTTTTGGACGGACAGGCAGTGGGATTAAAGCATATTGATGACATTAACCGTCAACCGGTATATGGTAAAAAGAGAATTATGACAACCGGTGGGCATTATGCATATATGAAGATTGCAGAAGGTTGCGATAAACATTGTACTTACTGTATTATTCCCAAAATTCGTGGTAATTTCCGAAGTGTTCCGATGGAAGCTTTGATTAAAGAAGCAAAGGAACTTGTGGAGCAGGGAGTAAAAGAAATTATTTTGGTAGCTCAGGAAACTACACTTTACGGACAGGATTTATACGGAAGAAAAGCTTTACCGGAATTATTGGATAAGTTAAATGAAATTCGTGGTTTGTATTGGATTCGTATTTTGTACTGTTATCCGGAAGAAGTAACCGACGAATTGATTGATGCCATTAAGAGAAATGACAAAGTATGTCATTATCTGGATATTCCGATTCAGCATGGTTCTGATGCAGTGTTAAAGAGAATGGGAAGAAGAACCAATGAGCAGCAGCTTCGTGATATAGTAGACAAACTTAGAACAGAGATTCCTGATATCTGTCTTAGAACTACTTTAATCAGCGGATTCCCGGGAGAAACAGAAGAAGACCATGAAGCGGTAATGCATTTTGTGGATGACCTGGAGTTTGACCGTTTGGGTGTCTTCACCTATTCACCGGAAGAAGATACTCCGGCAGCTATGATGTCAGATCAGATTGAAGAGGAAGTTAAGGAAGACAGAAGAGCTGAAATTATGGAATTACAGCAGGAAATTGCTTACGATAAAGCGGATGCAATGATTGGTCAGAAACTGATGGTTATGATTGAAGGAAAAGTTGCAGACGAAAATGCTTACGTAGGAAGAAGCTACAAAGACGCACCAAATGTGGATGGATATGTTTTTGTAAATACCGGCAAAAATCTTATGACCGGAGACTTTGTTCCGGTGGTGATTACCGGTTCATATGAATACGATTTGATAGGAGAAATTGAAGATGAATTTACCGAATAAATTAACAATTCTTAGAATGATAATGATTGTACCTTTTGTAGTTGTTATGCTTGCAGGTGCTGCAGTTCCGGCAGGAAAATGGATTGCTCTGGCACTTTTTATAGTGGCAAGCATGACAGATTTTGTGGATGGATATCTTGCAAGAAAATATAATTTGGTAACTAACTTTGGAAAATTTATGGATCCGCTGGCGGATAAATTATTGGTTTGTGCAGCTATGATTTGTCTTGTGGAAATGGGATCAATTCCTGCATGGGTAGTTATTATAATTATGAGCCGTGAATTTATTATCAGCGGTTTCAGATTAATTGCTTCCGATAATAATGTAGTAATCGCGGCAAGCTACTGGGGAAAATTCAAAACTGTTTTCCAGATGGTAATGATTTGTCTTATGATTGCTGATCTTGGTGGTGTTTTTGATATTGTAACTCAGGCAGTTATGTGGATTGCGGTAGCATTAACAATTATCTCTTTGATTGATTACTTAATTAAGAATAAAGACGTAATGAAGGATACAAAATAGTGAAAAGCAGATGAGAAATAGTAAAACTATATTTCATCTGCTTTAAAATTAAGGAAAAGAAGGTAACAAAATGATAGTAGAATTAATTTCCGTAGGAACAGAGATACTGTTGGGGAACATTGTAAATACCAATGCAGCATTTTTATCTGAAAAATGTGCGGCATTAGGTTTGTCCTGTTTTTACCAAAGCGTGGTAGGAGATAATGAAGAACGATTGTGTCAAACCATTCAAACAGCACTTGACAGAAGTGATATTGTGATTTTATCCGGCGGTCTGGGACCCACTCAGGATGACCTTACCAAAGAATGTGTGGCAAAAGTTCTTGGAAAAGAACTGATATTGGATGAACATTCCAGAAAAAGAATCGAAGATTATTTTACCTCCCGTGGTTATGAGATTACCAATAACAATTGGAAACAGGCATATGCACCAGTTGGTGCCATTGTGGTAGATAATGAAAATGGAACCGCACCGGGGTTGATTGTTCCGGCAGATGGAAAGCATGTCTTGTTGTTGCCCGGACCACCAAACGAATTGATTCCTATGTTTGAACAGCAGATGATGCCTTACTTAAATGGATTAGAACCGGGGGTAATCTGTTCCACTACTGTAAAATTGTGCGGTGTAGGAGAAAGTAAAGTGGAAACCGAGATTCTGGATTTGATTGAAAATCAGACCAATCCTACCATTGCTCCATATGCAAAAACAGCAGAAGTTCACCTCAGGGTAACTGCCAAAGCTGATAATGAAGAACAAGCTCACGAAATGATGCAGCCTGTAATCAAAGAATTGCAGAAACGTTTCGGAAAACATGTGTATACTTTGGATGAAAAAGTTACTTTAGAAAAAGCTCTGGTAGATATGCTGATTGAAAAAGAACTAACCATTGGCACAGTAGAATCCTGTACTGGAGGAATGATATCAGCCAGACTTACTAATGTGCCGGGAGTATCCGCAGTATTAAAAAATTGTTTTGTAACCTATTCCAATAAGGCTAAGAGAAAGTTGGTAGGAGTAAAAAAAGAAACGTTGGAAAAACATGGAGCTGTCAGCAAACAGGTTGCCAAAGAAATGGCAAAAGGGTTAGCAACTCTTCATAAGGCAGATGTAGTTATCGCAGTAACCGGAATAGCAGGTCCGGATGGTGGTAGTGAAGAAAAACCGGTAGGTCTTGTATATATTGCGTGTCATGTTTGCGGTGTGACTACTGTTAAGGAATATCATTTCAGCGGTAATCGCAATAAAATAAGAGAAAATACTGTAGCCAGAGCACTGATACAGGCCAGAGACTGTGTGATGGATTATTATAATTAATAGAATGGATTTATAAAGAATAATTGCATAATGAGCTCCAATTAAAAAGAAAAAAATTGGAGCTTTTTTATGTTTTTGGGGGATATATATCCAATTGGCTACATTTCATGCTTTAAATAGCAGGTAAGCATCAAATCTACACTTCGTACTTCAGATACCGGTCAATAACCGAAGCAACACCTTTTACAGTAATCAGCGTTCCTTCAGCCAGATATTCCGTAGATAAAATATTAGCATCCCGAGTAAGTACAGACACTATTTGTCCTTCTGAAAAAGGAATCAGAAGCTTCACTTCTTTATCATCTTTGGATAAGCATCCGTCGATAGCAGATAACAATGCATCAATACCGGCCTCTTGTTTCGCAGAGATATATAATTTGTTATCTACCAACTTAGGTTTTGCATCCGGATCTAACTTGTCTGCTTTATTGTATACGTAAAGTACCGGAATATGGGAGGCAGATAATTCTTCCAAGGTTTCTCTGGTAACCCGGATGTGTTCGGAGAAATCTGGATCACTGAAATCAACTACATGTAACAATAAATCTGCTTCCTGAACTTCCTGTAATGTAGAACGGAAAGCTTTTACCAGGTTGTGAGGCAGTTTGTCAATAAATCCAACGGTGTCAGATAATAAAAATCCTTTCTGACCGGGTGGGTCAATTTGACGTACGGAAGTTTCCAAGGTAGCAAAGAGCATATCTTTTTCCAAAACCTTCTTGGAATCATCTTTACAGAATCGGGAAACCAGTTGATTTAAAATGGTGGACTTACCGGCATTGGTATAACCAACCAAGGCAACTTTAGGGAGCGCTGACTGGTTACGTTTTTTACGCATGGTTTCTTTGTTTTGTTCCATGTCAGCCAGTTCTTTTTTTAACATGGTAATCTGCTTTTCAATACGACGTCTGTCTAATTCCAGTTTCTTTTCCCCGGCACCTTTATTACTTAAAGAACCGCTGCCGCCACCCTGACGGCTCAGGTTATTATGAAGGCCTACCAGACGGGGAAGCATGTATTGAAGCCGGGCTAATTCTACCTGCATTTTTGCTTCGGCAGTTTTGGCTCTGTCGTTAAATATCTGTAAAATCAGTGCAGTTCTGTCTAAGACAACGGCATTCAATTCTTCGGTCAGGTTACGTACCTGAATAGGAGAAAGGGCATTGTCGAAGATAACGGTGTTGGCATCATACATCACAAGACTTTCTGCAATTTCCTTTACTTTTCCTGTTCCAACATAAAGGGCAGTATTAGGATTAGGGAGATTTTGCGTATGCATACATACCACTTCCATATCGCAGGCTTCTGTCAAAGCCTGTAATTCCTTCATGGAATGTTCAAATGAAGGGTCGTTATTCAGATTAACACCTACCAGGATAGCCTGGTCTTTTTTGTTTTCGTTTTCAAACACTAAAAATTACCTCCTGCTAAACAAGAATTAGAATTATTAATGTAAATTACTGTATTTTGTAATCAAAGTTATAAAGTTTCTATTTTAAATTGTGTGCTTCCTGTCGGATTTTTTTCGCATATTCCTTTTTCTTTTTTCTATAGTCTTCCAGAGAAAGGAATTTGAATATAGTTTTTCTTCCTATATAACAAATAATGAGTGCAACAAGAATTCCGCAGAAGGCACCTGCACTGTCTATCATAACATCACGGTAAGAGGGTACTCTTCCAAATACGAACGACTGGGAATATTCATCCAGAAAGGCAACACCTACACAAAGAAGCTGTCCCAGAATTACCAGAAAAATCCCCCGGATTTTATAAACATATAATGGAATTGCAACGGTTACCGCCAGTGTAAAAAATTCCGTAAAGTGGGCTGTTTTCCTGATAAAAGGGTGGATTTGATAAATCAAATCGTTTAAAACACTATTGGAATAGCCTTTGGAAAACACCTTGTTAAATGCCAGCACAAGAGTTTTGCTGACTTGATAACTCATACCCTCGGAAGCACTTCCTTCTTGGGATGACATGTATAAAATGAAACAAATCATGCATAAAGCCGGTACAAATGACAAGGGCTTTAATAAGATACGTAAAGTTTTCTTAATAAATAAAGAAAAATAGTTCATATTTTACCTCCTGATATTCTATGTAAATACAAAACATAAGGCTGAAAGATAGATACTTTCAACCTGTGTTTGGATAATATCAAGAAAATCAAGGGAAAACCTTTAACTAATTCTTAAGTTTTAGTTAAGGTTTTCCGGATTAAGGGAAAATTATACTTTTGCCTTAATAATATTTATATCCTATTTGTCAATTAAATGAATCTGATTTTCAATTACATCAGGAACAGATTTGCCTTGAGCCAGGAATTTCTGAACCAGCTTACGAAGACGATGTAATTGCTGTTTTTTCTTCAGGTCATATAATTGAATGCATTCCGTAAAGGTATTGTTGGTCATCAGATTATTACAGATTTCAGCGCGGAATGGAATATAGGCGGAGAAAATCTTTCGTACAACCTTGTTCAATTTCACGGAACCTCTGGATTCAAATAAAATCCAGTTGGCATAATCTATAACGAATAAATTCTTGTAATTATTTTTTGCACGACCTAGGGCAAGTTTGATTTTTTCTTTTGCGTCCTGAGAAAGTTCGCGGTTTTTATTATAGAACAAGGCATAATCGTAATATTCGCTGGTAAGGGAACGTTCGGTAATATCGTTCCAACGCATACCCTGAATACGACGACACATTTCCCAACGGAAATCACCTACCATATTAATTACGGTACGATCCAAATTTTCCGCATGGAAAGCTGAAACCATCATACGTCCCGGAGTGGAGCGCTGCATACCTTCGATTTCCTGCCAGCAGATTCCGTTGGAACCTACATTAGGCATCAGAATAAAATCAGGATAGATATTAAGCATTACATTTTCTCTTAATCCCAATTTATCATCTGCGTATAAGTAGCTGCGGTAGAAGGCTGAAAAATCCACTTCTAACAGTTTGTTCAAAGATTCTCTTAATTTGTATGGTGTAACCAAAATGGAAGATAAATCTTTTACAACATTCTCCTGAATAAAAATAGGGCAGAAAGTAGTAAAATGACCTTGTGTAACTTTGTTTACGGAAGGGAACATACTTTCCAATTCGTACATTACCTTTCCGGTAGTGTCATCCAACATTTTCTGTACACCTTTGGCATCGATTTTACCCTGGGCACGAAGAGTATGAACATAAGAAGAATAATCCTGAGAAAGTTCATTACGGCTGGGCTGTTTTTTGCCTTGATAGATGGCAGTAATCCATTCATACAGGGTGTAAATACCATTGGAAGGATCGCCCTGATAATTTTTGGCAATGGAATACATATATGCGGCATTGTTAAGCCCTGCCAGTTCCAAATCCACATAACCAAAATGAAGGAACATTTTCACAATGGTAGGGGGAGTAGGATCGTTTAAAGCAATCTGGAACACTTCCGTATAAATTAAATTGAACAAACGGGTTAACTGGCGACGAATGGTGTCTGCAGTTTTATCCAGAGAGTTTTTGTCAGGCAGTTTTTTGTATAAATCTATATATTTTAAGAATTCGCCACGAGTTACGGCCATGGAATCGGCGTAATCTAAAATGGTTTCCACAGAATGAGCCAGTTTTTGCTCTACCTGAGGGAGACTTTCTTCCAATGCAATGTCGTAGGAATGGTCTCGTTTTAATTCACGTTCATATTCCTGAATACGGTTTGTAGCCAGGTTTTTATCAATAAAGCTCTGTCCGGTTAAGATGGAAATCATTTTTTGGATTCGTTCTTCCAACGCAGAGGTTTCTTTTTTAGCAGTTTTGGCACGGAACAAAAGATCAGTATACAGATCAAATAAGTCCAGGGAAGTTTCGTTGATTAAGAGTCTGCTGACATCTCTAAGGTAAACCGCAATATCCTCACTGCAGTATAGGATTTTATGCATATCATCCACGCTTCTGGCCAGAAGTCCTACAATAAGAGCAGGATTGGAAAAAATAGGATTTTTTTCCATAATAGGTGTCTTTAAAGACTGATAAAAAGTTTCTAACCAGAAATCCGGTTCTTCACGACCGGGGGTAAAGGGAAGCAACTGCTCCTTATTGGCCAGTGACTTTACCGGTAAATTTAACATGGTACATAACTTCTGATAATTGGAAGCAGCAGTTACAAGATATTGGTATATTTTTTCCTGCTGGCTGTAAAGTGAATGATAGTGATTCATTACTTTAGATACACTGAATACCATGGAAAGGATGAGAAAATGTGATAGTTCTTTGTTCTCTTCCAATAATTTTTCCATTTGGGAAAAATCTGTCAGAGAATAGGTAATAACACTGGTACTTTCCAGTGCTTTATATGTAAAAGAATATTCCTTAAAACCAAAATCAAAAATACCAATCACATCCCCTTTTTTCAGGGTGAAGGATTTGGGAATTTCTGTAGAATCAAAAACAGCGGCCACACTTCCCTCTGTAATGATATGGAAACATACAAATGGTTCTCCGGCCTGAACGATAGTTTGATTCTTTGTATAGCTTATCAATGAGAACACCTCCCCTCATACCTTTCCATAATAGCACATTTTTTCCTGATTTTACATATGTAGTCTGTACTTTTTTTGTAAATTATGATACCTTTAAATTGGTTTATAATGAGAAAGGATGGGTAATTATGGGTATAGGAATGTTAAGCAATGAAGAAATAGTAGAATATTATAAACAGGATGCCATAAAGTTGTTCCGTTATCTTAATTGGTTGGAAAGTAGAAGCGGTAAAAGTGTTAGTTCGATATATGGCGCAGAAGGGATTGCTACCAATTCCGTACCGTTTCCGGTTTACGAAGGAACCTTGTTGAGCTTTGTTAAGGAAGCATCTGCCACTCGTTTTATGGATAAAAATTATGTATATGTGTATTCCAGAAAACAGTTGAAGGGGCCGAAAGATGAGTTGCGTTTGATTCAAAATGCTACCATTCGTGATATGGGTGATTTGGCCGGGATTTTTTCCCATTATGTTCTGGGAGGACAAACAAAGACCAGATTATGGAGTGAAGGTGTCACCTATGGTATTTATTTTGCTCTGTTGACCAAAGTAAAAGAATTGATTGAATTTTGGGAAGGCGAAAGAGTAGAACATCCGCAAAATTAATAATGATTTTCAAAGATTCAAGAATGATATAAGGTTGGGGAAGATACATGGGAGAAAAATCAGAACAGAAACGTGAGTACATTCTGAAACAAGCAAAAGAGGTGTTTGCGGCCAAGGGATTTCGAGATGTTACTATGAAAGATATTGTAGAGGCATGTGAAATCAGCAGAGGCGGTTTATATCTGTATTTCGGAAGCACAGAAGAGATTTTTAGAGAAATATTACTGTCAGAACTGGAAGATGAAGGTGATGATATTACCGGTCATTTAACCGAAGATTCTACTATGACAGATATTTTAATGTTGTTTTTAAAAGAGCAGAAAAAGATTATTTTAAGAAAAAAACAGGATATTACTATTGCGACATATGAGTATCTGTTTGCACATAAACCTGAGAAAAAAACTGACAATATAGCCTACAACCAGTTTGAACAAGGGGTTAAGGTTCTTACAAGAATATTGGAGGAAGGGATTGCCAGGGAAGAGTTTTATCTGGAAAATGCTAAGGCGGAAGCTGCCAATATCATGTATGTATTGGAAGGTATGAAGATTTGTGCCAAGACTTTCGGAATATCCGAAGGAAAAGTTGACCAGGAATTATTGTATCTTGTTTCCGGTCTGGTAATTGAAGAAGTGTAAATTTGGAGGAAGATGATGGACAGTGTCAAGCGTATTTTCGTAGAAAAGAAGGCGCCATTTGCTGTAAAAGCGAAAGAATTAAAAACAGAAATAGAAAGTTACTTGGGAATTAACAGTGTAACTGCAGTGAGAGAATTTATCAGATATGATGTGGAAAATATTTCCGAAGAGATTTTTGAAACTGCATGTAACCGGGTGTTTTCAGAACCTCCGGTTGATATTTTATATCATGAAACCATAGAGATACCGGAAGACGGAAGAGTGTTTGGTGTGGAATATTTACCGGGACAGTTTGACCAACGTGCTGATTCAGCACTCCAGTGTATTCAGTTTTTAAAAGAGGATGAAAATCCGATTATTAAAACAGCAATTACTTATATGATTCAGGGAAATGTAACAGATGAAGAATTTGAAAAAATTAAAAGTTACTGTATCAACCCTGTAGATTCCAGAGAAACCGATATGGAAAAGCCGGAAACTCTGGTAACTAAATTTGAGGAGCCGGAAGATGTGAAAATCTTAGAAGGTTTCACAGAAATGGAAAGCGGAGAATTTAAGGAATTATACCGTTCATTAGGAATGGCTATGACCTTGAAGGATTTTGAACATATACAAAATTATTTCAGAGAAGAAGAGAAACGTGATCCGTCCATGACAGAAATCAGAGTTTTGGATACTTATTGGTCAGATCATTGCCGTCATACTACCTTCTCTACAGAATTAAAGAATATTGAATTTGAAGACGGATATTACAGAACTCCGATTGAGACAACCTATCAGAGTTATCTGGATACCAGAGAAGAAATTTTTGAAGGCAGAGAGGATAAATTCATCTGTCTTATGGACTTAGCTCTAATGGCTATGCGTAAATTGCGTGCAGAAGGTAAATTGGAGGACATGGAGGTTTCGGATGAAATCAATGCATGTTCGGTTGTTGTGCCTGTAGAAATGGATTACGGAAATGGTCCTGTAAAAGAAGAATGGCTGGTATTCTTTAAAAATGAAACCCATAACCATCCGACGGAAATTGAACCATTTGGCGGAGCTGCTACCTGTCTTGGTGGTGCCATTCGAGATCCGTTGTCCGGCCGTGGTTATGTATATCAAGCTATGCGAGTTACCGGTGCGGCAGATCCTACCGTTCCTGTAGCCAACACCATGAAGGGTAAATTATCCCAGAAAAAACTGGTTCGTGGAGCTGCGGCAGGTTATTCCTCTTACGGAAACCAGATTGGATTGGCAACCGGTTATGTAAAAGAAATATATCATCCGGATTACGTGGCCAAAAGAATGGAAATCGGCGCTGTTATGGGTGCTGCTCCAAGAAAAAATGTTATCCGTGAAAATTCTGACCCGGACGACGTAATTATTTTGTTGGGTGGACGTACAGGTCGTGATGGCTGCGGTGGAGCGACCGGATCTTCCAAAGTACATACAGAAACCAGTATTGAAACCTGTGGTGCAGAAGTGCAAAAGGGAAATGCCCCTACAGAACGTAAAGTACAGCGCCTGTTCCGCAGAGAAGAAGTAAGCAAGTTAATTAAGAAATGTAATGACTTTGGTGCCGGCGGGGTCTCCGTTGCGATTGGAGAACTGGCACCGGGACTTAGAATTGATTTAGATAAAGTGCCTAAGAAATATGCAGGTCTGGACGGAACAGAATTGGCTATTTCAGAATCTCAGGAACGCATGGCAGTAGTAATCGATCCTGCCAATGTGGAAGAATTTTTAGGTTATGCTGCAGAAGAAAATCTGGAAGCAGTACCTGTGGCAGTGGTAACCAAAGAACCACGTCTGATATTAAAATGGAGAGATAAGGAAATTGTGAATATTTCCCGTGCTTTTTTAGACACCAACGGTGCCCATCAGGAAACTTCTGTTTTGGTAAATATTCCTTCAGAAAAAGGAAAAGCTGTAGACAGAATTGCAGTAAAAGAGGTGGAAGAAGCTTTACAGGAAGGCGATGTGAAAAAAGCATGGTTGTCTCTGCTGGCTGATTTAAATGTTTGTTCCCAGAAAGGTCTGGTAGAAATGTTTGATGCATCTATCGGGGCAGGTAGTGTGTTTATGCCTTATGGCGGACAGTATCAGTTGACAGAAACGCAGACTATGGTAGCAAAACTGCCTGTTTTAAAAGGAAAAACAGACACCGTAACCATGATGAGTTATGGTTTTGACCCATATATTTCCAGCTGGAGCCCTTACCATGGAGCTATTTATGCTATTACAGAATCTATGTCTAAGATTGTGGCATCAGGTGGTGATTACAGTAAAATCCGATTTACATTCCAGGAATATTTCCGCAGAATGACAGAAGACCCTGGCAGATGGAGTCAGCCTTTTGCCGCATTACTTGGTGCCTTTGATGCACAGATAGGTTTTGGTCTTCCATCCATTGGCGGAAAAGACAGTATGTCAGGTACTTTTAATAATATTGACGTACCGCCAACCTTGGTTTCCTTTGCTGTGGACGTGGCAAAAGAGGGAGATATTATTACTCCGGAATTAAAAGAAGTTGGGAATAAACTGGTATACTTCCCGTTGGAAACAGACGATTTTGATGTGCCGATTTATGCCAAAGTATGCGAAATGTACGATGAAATCCATCGCTTGATGCAGGAAGGGATTATCGTATCAGCCTATGCAACAGATACAAAAGGTATTGCGGCAGCTATCAGTAAAATGGCTTTTGGTAATAAACTGGGGGTAGAGATTTTCGAAGAATTGGAAGTAAAAGATTTGTTTGAAAATGCCCTTGGTGGTATTGTGGCTGAAGTAGATGCGGAAAAGATTAATCTGATTGATTGTGAATATACTCCGGTAGGTACAGTAACCAAAGAAGCTGTATTCGAAGTGGGAGAAGTTAAGATTGATCTGGAAGAAGCTTTGGATGCATGGAAGGAAACTTTGGAATCTGTATTTGCTACCAAAGGTGATAAAACTACAGATGTAATTGATACACCAATCTACAAAACAGACAGTGTCTACATTTGTAAAAACAAAATTGCAAAACCAAACGTATTTATTCCGGTATTTCCGGGAACCAACTGTGAATATGACAGCACCAAAGCTTTTGAGAGAGCAGGAGCCAATGTGGTAACAAAGGTATTTAAGAACCTGAGCGCAGAAGATATCAGGGAATCTGTGGATGTCTTTGCAGAAGAAATCAGAAATGCCCAGATTATTATGTTCCCGGGTGGATTCTCTGCCGGAGATGAACCGGATGGAAGTGCTAAATTCTTTGCTACTGCATTCCAGAATGCGAAGATTAAAGAAGAAGTTATGAAACTTCTGAACGAAAGAGATGGTTTGTGTTTGGGAATCTGTAATGGTTTCCAGGCTTTGATTAAACTGGGACTTGTTCCATATGGAGAAATCGTGGGACAGAGTGAGGACTCTCCTACTTTGACCTATAACACTATTAATCGTCATATTTCCAAGATGGTATATACAAAAGTAGTATCTAATAAATCTCCATGGCTACAGTTGGCAGAAGTAGGAAAAACCTATGTTAATCCGGCTTCTCATGGAGAAGGACGATTTGTGGCAAGTAAAGAATGGTTAGATAAGTTATTTGCCAATGGACAAGTTGCAACACAGTATGCAGATCCGGAAGGCAACCTTTCCATGGATGAGGAATGGAATATAAATGGTTCTTATCTTGCTATTGAAGGTATTACCTCTATGGACGGAAGATGTTTTGGTAAAATGGCACATTCCGAAAGAAGAGATAAGGGTGTTGCAATTAATATTTACGGTGAACAGGATTTGAAGATTTTTGAATCCGGTGTGAAATATTTCAGAGACTAACGCTAAAATATTTGAACAGTTAGAAAAATAATTTAAGAAGTAGGTTATGGGAAAAAAGAACGGGGGCTTAATATGGAACAATTTTCCTACGCAAATAAGAGTCAACAGGTTAAAAAGATTAATCAATATATGTCCATCAGTATGATATTGTTTGAAGCATTGATTCTTTTGGTAGTAACAATTTCTGCTATCCAAGGGAACCGTACTTGGGGTTATTGGGGTGCTTTAGCAACAATTATGGTGGTTACCAGTATTACCTGTCTGGTTATGGTAAAGAAAAATCCGGGGACCGGAAAAATGAAATATGTGGCATTTATAGGATTGTTTTTGGTTACCTTTATGATTTCATTTGCATATAATGATTATTATATGCGTTTTATGACTACAGTTCCGTTTTTGGGAATTGTATTATACTTTGATAAGAAATACTCCAGGTTATGTGCTCATGGAATTGCGATTCCTAATATACTTATTTTTGTTTGCAGAGCTTTTGTTATTAACAACTATGAAAACGCGGATATGCTGGCACAGCTGGGAGCAACTATTGTAGTAGCGGTAGTTATGTATGTTCTTTTATATCTGACAAATGTAGGAACCCGTTTTAATGATGATTCCATTGGAAAATTAACGGCAGAATCTGAAAAACAGGAAGCCATGGTAGCAGAAGTGATGGAAATAGCCGGTGTGGTAAAATCCGGAACAGAAAGAGCTATGGGACTGGTGGACAATTTGAAAACTTCTTCCGAAAGTGTAAAACAGTCTGTAGGAGATATCAGTGCAAGTACTGCCGCTACTGCAGAAAATATGCAGGAACAGAATACCATGACACAGGATATCCAGCAGAGTATCGAAGATACGGTGGAACGTTCGGAACGTATGGTGCGTGTGGCTAAGAAATCCGGAGAATTAAACCGGATGAATGCTGAAAAGATGGAAGAGTTGAAAAAACATGCAGATGTTTTAGCCAAAACCAATCATCAGGTGGCAAAACTTATGGAACAGTTGCAGGAAAATGTGGGAGATGTACGTACCATTACCAAAACTATTTTTGCTATTTCCAACCAGACCAATTTATTGGCATTAAATGCTTCTATTGAAGCAGCCAGAGCCGGAGAAGCCGGTCGCGGTTTTGCTGTAGTTGCGGATGAAATAGGTGAATTATCAGATAAAACAAGAAGAGAAACGGAAAACATTGCCGATATTTTGGATAAACTTACTACTAACGCAGACCAGACGGCAGAAGCAGTAGAAAAAACCTTAAGTGTAAGTGAAGCACAGGATGTCATGATCAAAGAAGTGGCAGAACAGGTGGATGAATTAAGTTCCAATGTAACCGGTCTTGTAGGAGATATTGCCAAGGTTGGTAAGATGATAGAAAAACTTTCGGAAGCCAATGCGCATATTGTGGAAAATATTGTACAGATATCAGCCACTACTGAAGAAGTTACGGCAGCAACACAGGAATGTGCAGCTATTGCAGAGAATAATTATGAAGATGCAGTAAATACACAAGACATCTTAAATGGTGTGATTGAAGCATCTCAGAGAATGAATAAATACATAAGTTAAATGAAGTAAGGAAAGAGGACAGAAGTTCTCTTTCCTTTCAGATTTTAAAAGTAGTTATTGGAAACAGGGGAGTTTTATGGCTGTTAATAATAGAAATTATCAAAAAGAAATGGAAAAGATTATAGAGAGATTATCAGGTGAGAAGAAATCCCTTTTACTTCATAGTTGTTGTGCACCTTGCAGCAGTGCAGTGTTGGAAAAGTTACAGGAGATTTTTGAGATTACGGTATTTTTCTATAATCCCAATATTTCAGAGGCAGAAGAATATCGGAAACGTGTGGAAGAGCAGAAACGTCTGATTTTTGAGTTTAATCAAAAGAATCCTGTCTGCCCCATTCAAATTGTGGAAGGCAACTATGAACCGCAGGAATTTTATGACATTGCCAAAGGATTGGAACAATGTCCGGAAGGTGGGGAAAGATGTTTCCGTTGTTATGGTCTGCGTCTGGAAAAAACAGCACAACTGGCAAAAGAAGGCGGATACGATTATTTTACGACTACTCTTACTATCAGCCCGTTGAAGAATGCGGCAAAATTGAATGAAATAGGAGAGCAAATGGCGGAAAAATATGAGACTTCTTTTTTGCCTTCCGATTTTAAGAAAAAGGAAGGATATAAGAGAAGTATAGAACTTTCCAAAGAGTATGATTTATATAGGCAGAATTTCTGTGGATGTGCATTTTCTAAGGCGGAAAGTTTAAAGAGGGAGAATGCGTAGCTTCGAGAGGGACAGAGAAGTTTTGCCCTTGAGACTATTAGTAAAATATGATAAAATATTTTGAATCATTAGTTGAAATATAATATTAAAACGTACTATTGAAATGGAGAAACTATGAAAAAGATTTTAGAATTGATTTCAGAGGAAATGCAGAAAGCATTTGAAGATGCAGGATATAACAAAGAATTGGGACGAGTTACTGTTTCTAACAGACCTGATTTATGCGAATACCAGTGTAATGGAGCCATGGCAGGTGCAAAACAGTATAAAAAAGCTCCTATTATGATTGCAAACGAAGTGGTAGAAAAATTGGCAGACAGCAATGTGTTTGAAAGCGTAGAAGCAGTTATGCCGGGATTTTTAAATTTAAAAGTAAAACCTTCTTTCTTAAAAGACTATTTACAGGGAATGAGAAAGGAAGAAAAATTCGGTGTGGAAGAACCGGAAACTAAGAAAACCATTATGGTGGATTACGGCGGACCAAACGTAGCAAAACCTCTTCACGTAGGACATCTTCGTTCAGCAGTTATTGGGGAAAGTGTAAAACGTATCTGCCGTTTTATGGGACATAACGTTATCGGTGATATTCATTTAGGTGACTGGGGACTTCAGATGGGTCTCATTATCACAGAATTAAAAGAAAGACAGCCTGAATTGGTTTATTTCGATGAAAACTATACAGGGGAATATCCAGAGGAAGCTCCGTTTACCATTGGGGAATTGGAAGAAATCTATCCAACTGCCAGCGGAAAATCCAAAGAAGATCCTGCTTATAAAGAAAAAGCTATGGAGGCTACTTTTAAATTACAGAGTGGCGTAAGAGGATATCGTGCAATCTGGGATCATATCATTGCAGTGTCAGTATCTGATTTGAAGAAAAACTATGCAAACTTAAATGTGGATTTTGACCTTTGGAAAGGGGAATCCGATGTTCACGATATTATTCCGGGCATGGTTGATTACATGAAGAAAGAAGGATATGCATATATCAGTGAAGGCGCTTTGGTTGTAGAGGTAAAAGAAGAAACCGACACCAAAGAAATCCCTCCATGTATGATTTTAAAATCCGATGGTGCATCCCTTTACAATACTACAGACTTGGCTACTATTATGGAACGTATGGAAGTATATGCTCCGGATAAAATGATTTATCTTACTGACAAACGTCAGGATTTGTACTTTGAACAGGTATTCCGTTGCGCAAGAAAAACAAAACTTGTAAAACCGGAAACAGAATTAGTACACATTGGTTTTGGTACGGTAAACGGAAAAGACGGCAAACCTTTTAAAACCCGTGAAGGCGGTGTAATGCGTTTAGAAAGATTAATTTCCGAAATCAATGAAGAGATGTATCAGAAAATGATTAACGGGAGAGAAGTGGCTTTGGATGAAGCAAGACAGACTGCTGACATGATTGGCCTTGCGGCGATTAAATATGGTGATTTATCTAATCAGGCATCCAAGGATTACATTTTTGATGTAGATAAATTTACATCTTTCGAGGGAGATACAGGTCCTTACATTTTATATACCATTGTACGAATTAAATCTATTTTGAATAAATTTAAAGAACAGGGCGGAGACTTAAATAAGGTTGATTTACAGGAAGTAACAAATGAAAGCGAAAAAGCATTGGTTATGGAAATGGCTAAATTCAATACCATGATGGAAAATGCTTTTGAAGAAGTTGCACCTCACAAAGTATGTGCATACATTTATGATTTGGCAAATGCATTTAATAAGTTCTACCATGAAACAAGAATTTTGGCAGAAGAAGATGAAACAAAGAAAGCAGGATACATTGCACTTTTAGTACTTTGCAGAGATATCCTGGAAGCATGTATTGATGTATTAGGATTCAGTGCACCTGAACGAATGTAGAGCACCAGTTCAACCAGTGTAGGAAAAAAGCACCCATTGTACTTGTACAATATGGGGGCTTTTTCTACACTGAGGGAGCGCAAGACTATAAGCAAAAATGCTGCGTAGCAGCAGTGAGTACGAAGTACGTTTTTGCGCATAGTCTTGTGCAGTTGAACTGTTTTTTATAAAAAGGAGATTAATTTATGAGTATTTTAGGACATTTAGAACCAACTAACGTATTCCGTTTTTTTGAGGAAATCTGTAGTATTCCTCATGGTTCCAGAAATATGGAAAAAATCAGCAATTATCTGGTGAATTTTGCCAAGGAAAGAAATCTGGAATATTATCAGGATGAAATCAAGAATGTAATCATTATAAAAGAAGCGACTGTAGGTTATGAACACAAAGAGCCAATTATGCTTCAGGGACATATGGATATGGTTGCGGTTAAGAAACCGGAAAGTAATATTGATATGACAACTGAAGGCTTAAGATTAAAAGTAGACGGAGATATTATCTATGCAGAAGATACTTCTCTTGGCGGGGATGACGGAATCGCAGTGGCTTACGAATTGGCATTGTTAGATGCGGATAATCTCTCTCATCCACGTATAGAATGTATTTTTACCGTAGACGAAGAAGTAGGTTTAAATGGTGCGGCTGCTATTGATTTATCTGTATGCAAAGCGAAAAGAATGTTAAACCTGGATTCGGAAGAAGAAGGAATCTTCCTCACCGGTTGTGCAGGTGGTATGCGTGTGGATTGTGCCCTTCCGTTAAAAAGAGAAATGATTGACGGTGCTTTGTGTGAAGTTCATATCGGTGGATTGGCCGGCGGACATTCCGGTGCGGAGATTCATAAAGGAAGAGCTAATTCCAATACTTTAATGGGACGTTTCCTGGTGCATGCAGGTAAAAAAGTAGATATGAACATTGTTACTATGGAAGGCGGACTTGCAGATAATGCCATTCCAAGAGAAACAAAGATGGAAGTAGTGGTATCTGATGTGGAAGCTCTAACAGCTCAGGCAGATGCTTTCGATAAAATCTTAAAGACAGAATATGCTACAAAGGATTCCGATATTTTCGTGAAAATTAAAGTAAAAGAAGTTGGTTCTTTTGAAGCAGTGACTAAGGAAGACAGTGAAAAAACAGGTAAGTTAATCTTCCTGCTTCCGGGTGGTGTACAGGCCATGAGCGGTGATGTAGAAGGTTTGGTAGAAACTTCTCTTAATATGGGACAATTATCCATGAAGAAGGAGCAGATTAATCTGGGATTCTCTGTAAGAAGCTCCATCGAAAGTGCAAAATATATGTTAGTGGAAAAATTATATGCTTTAACAGAAAGTTTTGGCGGAAGCTGCAAATCTGCTGGAGATTATCCGGGATGGGCATACAGAGTAGATTCTCCGCTTAGAGATTCCATGGTTAAAATTTATACAGAAATGTTTGGGAAAGCACCTAAAATTGAGGCGATTCATGCAGGTTTGGAATGTGGATTCTTCTTAGGTAAGATTCCGGAACTGGATTGTGTGTCTATAGGACCGGAAATGAAAGATATTCATACGACAGAAGAAACCATGAGTATTTCCTCTGTTAAGAGAACCTGGGAATTTATTCTTAAGGTATTAGAAGAAGCATAGGAGAAAGGAATTTTTATAAATATGATTTTATTTCAGTCAGATTATACAGAAGGGGCATGCCCCGAAATTATGAATCGTCTGCTGGAGACTAACATGGAACAGACACCGGGGTACAGCGAAGATGAACATTGCATGAAAGCCGCAAAACTGATTCAGGAGGCTTGTAAGGCACCGGAGAGTAAAGTGCATTTTTTGGTAGGAGGAACCCAGACCAATATGACGGTAATCGGTGCAGCACTTCGTCCATATCAGGGTGTTATTTCAGCAGCAACAGGACATATTCATGTACATGAAACCGGAGCAGTGGAATCCTTAGGATATAAAGTATTGGCGTTACCGGAAAAGGAAGGGAAATTATCATCAGCTCAGATAGATGAAGTTTGTACTTTGCATAAAAATGATGATTCCTTTGAACATATGGTACAGCCTAAAATGGTATATATAAGTCAGCCTACAGAACTTGGAACTTTATATACCAAACAGGAATTAGAAGAAATCAGAAATGTGTGTGATAAACATGATTTGTATTTATTTGTAGACGGAGCAAGATTGGGATACGGTATTGCTGCTAAAGGCAATGATGTGGATTTAGAAAACTTGGCAGCCCTTACGGATGTATTTTACATTGGAGGAACCAAGGTAGGAGCATTGTTCGGGGAAGCAGTAGTAATCAGACATCCGGCATTGCAGAAAGATTTCCGTTATATGATAAAACAAAAAGGTGGTATGCTTGCCAAAGGAAGACTTTTAGGTGTACAGTTTGAAACCCTGTTTGAAGACGGATTGTATCATAGAGTTTCAGAACATGCTATTCGCCTGGCAGATAAATTACGTGATGCTTTTGTGGAAAAGGGATATTCGTTTCTGGTGGAGAATACAACCAATCAGATTTTCCCGATTATGGAAGATTCTAAGTTGGAAGAATTAAAAGAAAACTTTGGTTTCTGTTACCAGCAGAGAATGGATGAAACCCACAGTGCGGTACGATTCTGCACCAGCTGGGCTACCAAAGAAGAAAATGTAGATGCTTTAATTGCAGCATTATAATGGGGGAGAGTGTATCAGACTATTGCTATATGGGTAATGTGATAGGAAGATTACCTATAGTGAAGGCGTTAGGAGGTGTCAAACTATAAATAGTCAAGAGGTTTTTGATAAAAATATTAAGCTATAAAAAGGGTAACTTTAATAGACCATCTGAATGCACCGTATTTCAGATGGGACAGATAAATATATGTAGGGTAGGCATTAGCGAAGT
>JAFXGP010000013.1 GCA_017521195.1 Lachnospiraceae bacterium | reverse complement strand
GGACCTTCTGCTGTTGCTGTGATGAATGGAAGATTAATGTTTGTTGTTGTTGCAGAAGATAATTCTTTTTTTGCTTTTTCTGCTGCTTCTTTTAATCTCTGAAGAGCCATTTTATCAGAAGATAAGTCTACGCCTTCCATTCTCTTGAATTCAGCTAACATGTAATCTGTGATTTTCTGGTCAAAGTCATCTCCACCAAGTCTGTTGTCACCGCTTGTAGATAATACTTCAATAACACCGTCGCCGATTTCAATGATAGATACGTCGAAAGTACCACCACCTAAATCGTATACCATGATTTTCTGTTCATGTTCGTTATCAAGACCATAAGCTAATGCAGCAGCTGTTGGTTCGTTGATGATACGTTTTACTTCAAGACCTGCAATCTTACCTGCGTCTTTTGTTGCCTGACGCTGAGCATCATTGAAATATGCAGGAACTGTGATTACAGCTTCTGTAACTTTTTCACCCAAATAACTTTCAGCATCTGCTTTTAATTTCTGTAAGATCATTGCAGAAATCTGCTGTGGAGAATATTTTTTATCATCGATAGTTCTGCCGCGGTCTGTACCCATATCTCTCTTAATAGAAGAGATTGTTTTTTCTGCATTTGTTACCGCCTGACGTTTTGCAGGTTCACCGACTAATCTTTCTCCTGTTTTTGTAAATGCAACTACAGATGGTGTAGTTCTGGCGCCTTCTGTATTTGTGATAACGGTAGGTTTTCCACCTTCCATAACAGCTACACAACTGTTTGTAGTACCTAAGTCAATACCAATAATTTTACTCATGTTTGTTTCCTCCTCTTTATACGAGTCTAATTACTCAATTAATTATTTCTTATTTTTATGTCATGCATTATTGCACAACTGCTACCATGCTGTAGCGTACAACATTTTCTCTATACATATAACCCTTCTGTAATTCTTGGGCTACGATGCCGGATTCAAATTCATCGCTTTCCACCTGCATTACTGCGTTATGGAAATTAGGATCAAACTCTTTTCCAACAGCTTCGATTGGCGTTACTCCAATCTTTTCTAATTCCGCAAGCATCTGCTTATGAATCATTACCATACCATCATAAAAAGAATCTTTATTATCCGGTTCAATAGCTGCCAGACCTCTCTCGAAGTTATCAATTACCGGTAAGATTTTTTCGATTACACTCTTTGCCCCGGTTTCGAACATCATCGATTTTTCTTTTTCCGTTCTCTTACGGAAGTTTTCGAACTCTGCCATTTGGCGCTTGGTTCTATCTTCCAATTCAGCAACCTTTTCTTCCAAAGCAGCTACTTTTTTATCTTTTTTCTTACCAAAGAAACCTTTGCCTTCTTTTTCATCTTCAGAAGTTTCTTCTGATTCCTCAGTTTCCTCTGCTGCTTCTTCTGTCTCATCTTCACAAGCTTTAGCTTCTGTAGTATCCGCTTCACAACCTTCGCAGTTTTCTTCCACTACTTCTTCTTCAGTTTCTACTTCAGCCTGCTTTACTTCTTCATTTAAATTTTCCTGCACTTTTATCTATGTCCTTTCCTATTCTTTTTTATAAATAGAATCTAATTGCTTCTTCACGTTTTTCAGATTATCTATTACCTTATCATAATCCATTCGCTTAGGTCCGATAATACCAATGGTACCTTTCATTCCATCGCCCTAATCATAGGTAGCTGTCACAATACTGCAATCTTCCATAGTCTGCATTTTGGACTCTTTTCCGATATACACCTGAATTCCCGTAGATTCTTCATCAGAAAGTCTCTCCCTTACCAGTTCCGTTAGTTCTTTCTTTTCCTCAAAAGTCGAAATCAACTCACTGGCTCTTTGATGATCGGCCAATTCCGGATACCTAAAAATATTATTGGTTCCGCTGGTGTAGATTTCCAATTCTTCGTCACCTTTAATAGCCTCGGCCACCGCATCAATAACCTCACTGACTATCTCGCTATGAATTCCGGCCTGTTTTTTTAATGTAGAAATTAACGGCAAATTAATTTCTTCTATAGACAAACCGTTTAAATGAGTGTTCAAGAGAATATTCAGCTTTAATAAGGTTTCATCTGTCAGAACTTCGTCAATAGGAAGAATACTGTTTTTAATCATATTGCCTTCCGTTACGATAACTGCCAGAATCTGTCTTTTATTTACTCTGGATAACTGGATAAACTTCAGTTTATTTGCACTCATGCTTGGTGCCGAAACAAGAGTTGCATAGTTGGTATTTACTGCCAACACCTTAGCTGTCTGCTTTAATAAATGATCCAACTTATCTTCTTTCTCAATCAGAAGTTCTTTTAACTCTGCAACTTCCTTCTCTTTTTCCTGCATCATCATATCTACATAGAATCGATACCCTGCATCGGAAGGAATACGTCCTGCGGAAGTATGAGGTTGTAAAATATACCCCATTTCTTCCAAATCCGCCATCTCATTACGGATGGTAGCACTGCTTAAATGCAAATCTGTATATTTGGAAATGGTTCTGCTTCCCACCGGTTCACCGGTCTCCAAGTAGTTACGGATAATGGCCAGCAAAATTCTCGTTTTTCTTTCATCTAACTGCATTACCACCTCTCCCTTCTACTGTAACCATTTTTAGAATTATTAGCACTCATTCATTTCGAGTGCTAATATGTTCTGTAGATAAAATATCACTTACCATACTT
>JAFXGP010000078.1 GCA_017521195.1 Lachnospiraceae bacterium | reverse complement strand
ACCATATCACATGCCTATTTTCCTGATAGCAAAGATTCAAAAAGCCTCAGCGTAGCCCGCTACGCCTACGTTTTTTGAACTTCACTCTCAGAAAAATATTCTATGTGAATGGTATAGTTATTTAGAAACCGTTACACTAGTGTCTTACCATTGTTCATTCGGTATAAGACTAAGCACATGAGTGATCCTATTACCTTTTATTTTCTTCTCTGTTGTAAAGCTAATCTTTGGACAGGGCTTCTTAAATCTCTGCGGAAATAGGTAAAAATGCACATTTTATCGCTAAATACCCTACAAAAAGCTTTAGATTTGTTTATTGACTTAAAAACCATAAAAATATATAATCAATTCTATAGCATTTTTATAACAGAGTAATATTGAATCGTTCATAATGATGTAAGGTTAGAGGATATTTAAGATGAAAAAATTAGAAGAATATGTAAGAAGTATACCCGATTTCCCGGAAGAAGGGATTATTTTTAGAGATATTACCAGTGTATTACAAGATGGAGATGGGTTGGTACTGGCCGTTGATACTATGCAGCAGCTGGTAAGTGACCTGGAATTTGACGTTGTGGCAGGAGCTGAATCCAGAGGATTTATTTTTGGAACTCCCATTGCTTATAATTTAAGAAAACCCTTTGTATTGATTCGTAAAAAGGGAAAACTTCCCTGTGAAACAATTTCAAGGGAATATGAATTGGAATATGGAACAGCAACTATCGAAATTCATAAGGATGCCATTAAACCGGGACAGAAGGTTTTATTGGTAGATGATTTGATTGCTACTGGGGGAACTACAGAGGCCATGATCAAACTGGTAGAGGACTTAGGGGGAGAAGTTGTTGGTGTACTTGTGCTGGTGGAATTAGCAGGTCTGGAGGGAAGAAAAAAAATTGCAGGATATCGCTTAGATGCTGCAATTACATACGAAGGGAAATAATTGACTGATTCAAGCGAAGAAGATATTTAAGAGTTATGTTAATTTCTTCGCAACCTCGAGCTGTTTTAGTAAATGTGATGCTCGTGGCTTTCATTGAGGCATAGGTGGTGATTCGTTTGACTGATTATAAGGAAGATATTGGAAGTCGTAAAAATTCGTTATTAGATAGAGAGCATATAGAAATAATGAAGGAGTTCTGTACGCCGGAGGAACTGTATCAGGATTTAATTTGCCGTGTGAAAAAATATCATCCTTCCGGAGACATCACGTTAATTGAAAAAGCTTACCGGATTGCAGAAAAGGCCCATATAAACCAGTTTAGAAAGTCTGGTGAGCCTTATATTATCCATCCATTATGTGTAGCCATTATTTTGGCGGACTTGGAATTAGATAAAGAAACTATTGTAGCAGGTTTGCTTCATGATGTGGTGGAAGATACTATTTTAACGGATGATGAAATTAAAGAACAATTTGGGGAAGATGTAGCCCTGTTGGTAGATGGGGTTACAAAGCTGGAGTATTTACAGCTAACAGAAGCGATCGGAGAAAAGTCCTCTGATAAACTGGAGATACAGGCGGAAAACTTAAGAAAAATGTTTCTTGCTATGGCAAAGGATATCAGAGTAATTTTAATTAAGTTGGCGGATCGTCTGCATAATATGCGTACTTTAAAACATATGCCCCCGGAAAAACAGCAAAGAATTGCCAGAGAGACCTTAGATATTTACAGTCCTATTGCTCAAAGACTGGGACTTTCCAAAATTAAGGTGGAATTAGATGATTTATCCTTAAAATATCTGTCAAGCAGAAGTTGTCCTT
>JAFXGP010000077.1 GCA_017521195.1 Lachnospiraceae bacterium | reverse complement strand
TGAAAGTTTCTCTGTTGCTTCCACCCTGTCTTTTTAATACGATACCTTCAAATACCTGGATTCTTTCACGGTTTCCTTCTTTGATTTTACCGTAAACTTTTACAGTATCACCTACTGCAAATTCTGTTACGTCAGCTTTTAACTGTTCTGCTTCAATGCTTCTGATAATTTCGTTCATGTTTTTCTCCTTTTCTCCGGATGTTCTTAATGCCTTTCGCAACAGAGGACCATCGATTCTTAACAACTGTAATATAATAACATGATTTATTATTTTAATCAAGTATTTATTTCAATTTAATTTCCATGATTTTCATTATGATTTCATAATTATTTATTATCATTTTTATTATATCTTTTCTTCTTTTTCTTTGGGTTTAATTCTTCTAATTTTCTTTGCTCTTCCATGTATTTTTCATACATATCCGGGCGCCTCTCCCGTGTACGTTCAATCGCCTTTTCCAAACGCCATTTTTCTATATTTTTATGATGTCCGCTAAGAAGAACTTCCGGAACTTTTTTTCCATTCCATTCTTCCGGTCTGGAATACTGCGGATATTCTAACAAATTACCGCTAAAAGACTCTGTTTCTCCGGATTCCTGATTGCTTAACACTCCAGGAACCATTCTGGATATAGAATCTACCATAACCATAGCCGGCAATTCACCTCCGGTAAGTACATAATCACCAATAGAAACATAGTCTGTAACAATCTCTTCCAGTACTCTCTCATCAATTCCTTCGTAATGACCACACAAAAAAATCAAATCATGTTCCATTGCCATTTCCCTGGCCATAGCTTGGTTAAAAACCTTTCCCTGAGGAGTTACATATATTACCCGGGGGCGTTGTCTTGTTTTCATATTATCCACCACATGTAAATAGGCATCATACACCGGCTGCGCCTGCATCAACATACCTGCTCCGCCACCATAGGGATAATCATCTACTTTTTTGTGCTTGTTTGTTGTAAAATCTCTGATATTTATAGCATTAACTGACAAAAGTCCTTTTTCACAGGCTCTTCCTATAATACTGGTATTAAGTCCCTGCATAACCATCTCAGGGAACAAAGTAAGTATATGAAAATTCATTAATCTCTTAATCCTTCCATCACATGGACTTCCATTTTACAATTCTCAATATCCACATTCAAAATACACTCTTTGATTGCAGGAAGTAACAATTCTTTTCCATCTTCAAGGGTAATCACATAAACATCATTTGCCCCTGTTTCGATTACGTCCTTTAAAACACCCAACTTTTCTCCATTATCTTCCCATACATCCAATCCGCAAAGATCTGCAATAAAATATTCATCTTTCCTCAATCTTACTGCATTGGCTCTGGTTACATATAAAGATTTCGTTTTATATTTTTCTATATCATTAATATTGTCAATCCCTTTAAACTTTAAAATTACAAACTGTTTAAAGAATTTTACATTTTCTACAGTAAGAATAATTTCTTCTTTTCCGGTATCCAAAATAAGTTCGATATTTTTCTTAAATCTTTTAGGATTATCTGTTGTAGGAAAAACCTTTACTTCTCCTTTTATACCATGTGTTGATGTAATAACACCTACTTGAAATCTTTCTTCCATATATTTCTCAACTTTCTTTTTCGAAATGTAATAATCTTATTTATTCATTCGGTTACAAAAAAGGTACTCCCTAAGAAGTACCTTTTACATTGTTAAATTATATCAACGTCTACCTTTGTTTTGTCTCCCAAAGAGGCTGCCTTAACAAC
>JAFXGP010000076.1 GCA_017521195.1 Lachnospiraceae bacterium | reverse complement strand
GGATTCTTTGGTTTTTCCTGGAATTCTGTAATACGGTCTGTTTCGTCAGTTACCATTAAACCGAAACGTCCTGCTTCTTCCCACGGTACTTCCATAACGGCTACGGAGAATTCTGCTCCTTTTGCTTTGTGGAATTCTAAGAATTCATTGTAGTCCTGTTTACAGATCTGGTCACCGGAAAGGATGATCACGTACTGAGGATCGTAACGTTCAATAAAGGAAATATTCTGGTAAATAGCGTTTGCAGTACCTTTGTACCAGTCGGAACCGGATGCTTTCTGGTAAGGTGGAAGAACATGGATACCACCGTAGAGACGGTCAAGATCCCAAGGCTGACCATTTCCTATGTACTCATTCAGTACCAGAGGCTGATACTGTGTTAAAACACCTACTGTATCAATTCCAGAGTTAACGCAGTTGGAGATGGGGAAGTCGATGATACGATATTTTCCACCAAATGGAACTGCTGGTTTTGCAAGCTTTTCTGTCAGAGCATAGAGACGAGATCCCTGTCCACCGGCAAGAAGCATTGCAATCATTTCTTTTGCCATAATGCTGCCTCCTATTATATATAAATAATAAATACTTGTGTGAAAATTGTAACACATCGAGAGAAAAACTGCATCTTTTTTGTGCAAAATTTTTATGAAAATACAAAAAAAAATCATTCTGTTGTAAAAAATATGTAAAAAAATGGAAATAGCGGCATGGTATTATAAAAAATCACATAAATGCAGAAAAAACAAAACAAGAAAGGGCGCAAAAAAGTTTGTCACAAGATATGGGAGAAAGCTTGTATTATACTCTAAAGTTTTATGGAAAGTATCCGATAAACATAGTGAAAACATATTTTCAGTCCATGGAAGGAGGGAAAATTATGCGAATAGACGCATATGCACAGGTACAGCAGTTGTACGGAAATAAAAAGACACATAAAGTGCAGAAAGAAAACAAAACTACATTTAGGGATCAGCTTGAAATTAGCAGCAAAGGAAAGGATATCCAGACTGCGAAAACAGCAGTGGCTAATGCGGCAGATGTAAGAGAAGAAGTGGTTGCACCTTTGAAAAGCAAAGTGAATGCAGGCACTTATGAAGTTAGTGGAGAAGATTTTGCGCAGAAATTATTCGAAAGATATAACAGCGCACATTTGGGAAGCTTCTAGGTAGGGGCTTCCCGGAAAGCAGGAGGTAAATTTCAGTGGCCAGTTTAATGGAGAATTTAATCAGTGTATTACAGGATGAAGGCAATGCATATGAAGAGCTGCTGGAATTATCTATGAAGAAAACTCCTATTATTGTAAGCGGAGATTTGGAAGGCTTACAAAAAATCACGGATGAAGAGCAGGAAGTGGTGGCAAAAATCAATCATTTGGATGCCAAGAGGGAAGAGGTAACCAAAGATATTGCCAACGTACTTAACAAGGATGTTACAAAGTTGAAATTAGTGGATATTGTCAACATGTTGTCCCAAAGACCGGTAGAACAGAAACTGCTGGCAGAAGCTCATGATAAGTTAAAGAATGTAACGGGACATATGGCAAGAGTGAATGAACATAATAGAGATTTGATACAAAAATCTTTGGAAATGGTTGAATTTGATATGAATTTGATTCAATCCATGAAAGCTGCACCTCAGACCGCCAATTATACACGGAGTGCTTATAGTACAGGTGATGTTATAGGCCGGAGTAACGGTGGGTTTGATGCAAAACAATAACATCTTTAGGAGGCGCGATTTATGCCGTTAATGGGAAGTTTATATATCGGGAATTCCGGTTTACAAACAAGTCAGAATGCTTTGAATACTACAGCTCACAATATGACCAATGCGGATACTGTAGGTTATGTGCGTCAACAAGTGCAGCAGGGTACCAAAGTATATAATACAATCAAAGTTGATTACTCATCTGTTTCCAATCAGCAAATTGGTCTTGGTGTTAATTATTCCAAAGTAAAACAAATCAGAGATTATTTTTTGGACCAGACTTATCGTAGAGAGTCTGGCCGTAGTGCTTTTTATGAGGTTTCTTCCGGAGCATTGGAAGAAATCGAGAATTTACTGGATGAATTGAATGGGGAGTCCTTTCAGGAATCTTTGGAAGGAGTCTGGACTGCGATTCAGGAGTTGTCAAAAGATCCAAGCAGTGCTGTAACTCAGGGGCTCTTAGTACAGAAAGCATCCCAGTTTATTGAGCGGGCAAAAGCTGTTTATACGGGGATGTGTGATTATCAGGATAACTTGAATCAACAGATTAAAGGAAAAGTAACAAAGATTAATGAATATGCAAATCGAATCAAAGAATTAAATGATGAGATTTTAAAAATAGAATGTGCAGGTTTTGAAAGAGCCAACGACCTGCGGGATGAGAGAGATAGAATTTTAGATGAATTATCAACAATGGCTAAAATCTCTTATTCAGAAGATATCAACGGACAGGTAAACGTACAATTAGAAGGCGTTGATCTTGTAAAAAGAGAAGTGGTATACGAAATCGGACTGAAAGAAGATGAGAACACAGGATTTTATACTCCTTTCTGGATTCAGAATGCAGAGTATACCATTAATGAGTTAGGTAATAAAGAATACAATATCGAGGGAGCGGAAGTGTTTGATTTAAACACGGTTATTTCCTCAGGTTTAAATACAGATATCGGCAGTTTGAAATCCATGCTTTTGGCAAGAGGAGATCACAGAGCCGATTACACAGATATTAAAGAAGAAAATTATGACTATTCCGTAAGCCAGTCGGTCATTATGAATATACAGGGTGAGTTTGATCAGCTGATACATAATGTGGTGAAAACTATTAATGATGTGTTGGTGAATGCTGCTAATACAGCAATCAAAGAAGGCAGCAATTATATGCAGAATGAAGATGGCAGTCCTATTGTTCTTTTTGAAAAGATTGGTCAGGACAGTTACGTGGGAAAAGATTACGATAATGATGGAAAGATAGATGAATGGGTAGAGTCCACTCCTGACGAAAGGAAAAACGGATACAAGGGCAGCCTTTTTTCTATTAATAATATCACTATCAATAAGGATTTGATTCAGGTACCTACAAAGCTTGGTTTCATCAAAGAAGATGGTTCTGTAGATTATGAAACGCTGGAAGTCATGAAAGCGAAATTTACGGAAGAAAGCAACACTCTGAATCCTAATGTAAAAAAGAAAACAAATTTTGTGGATTATTACGGGGATCTGGTGGCTCAGGTAGCCAATTCGGGAAGTGTTTATAAAAGTATTTTATCCAACCAGCAGGCTACGGTAAACGCGACATTTACAGCCAGAGAACAGGTAATCGGAGTATCCTCAGATGATGAGTTAACCAATATGGTTAAATTCCAGAATGCTTACAACGCATCCAGCCGTTACATTAACGTAATTAGTGAGATGTTGGCGCATATTATTAACACTTTAGGGACTTAAACATTAAAGGAGGCAGCCTATGCCATCACAATTTTTTGGATTAAATATAGCATACTCCGGATTATTGGCATCCAATGCGGCATTAAATACAACCAGTAACAATATTGCCAATGTGGAAACCGAAGGGTACAGCCGTCAGCAGGTAAATCAGTCTGCATCTAATGCACTTCGTGTTTTTACTACATACGGATGTGCCGGCGCCGGTGTTGATGTGTTGGCAATCGAGAGAATCAGAGATGAATTTTATGATGTAAAATATTGGGACAATAATGCTAACACCGGTGAATATAATATGAAACAGTATTATATGAAACAGGTGGAAGACTACTTTACGGATGATAGTACCATCGAAGGTTTTAAGACTATTTTTGATGATATGATGTCTGCATTAAATGAAGTGTCTAAGCAGTCCGGAAGTGATACAACCAAAGCACAGTTTATCGGATATGCTTCCAATTTGACTCAGTATTTTAACAGCATGTCGGCAAATATGTCACAGGTTCAAAAGGATGTAAATCAGGAAATTAAGTTAAAAATTGATGAGATTAATTCTTTGGCATCAGAGATTGCGACTTTGAATAAGCAGATTAATGTTATTGAAATCGACGGAAAAGCTGTTGCAAATGAACTTCGAGACCAGCGTGCAACTTTGATTGACCAGCTATCTGCCATTGTAGATGTGAAAGTAATTGAAACTCCTGTGTACGATACGAACAATCCGGACCGTTTGACCGGTGCCAACCGTTTTCTGGTGAAGATTGCAGGAGGACAGACACTGGTTGATACCAACGAATATAATGCTTTGGATTGTGTGGCAAGAAAAACGGAAGAAAAAGTAAATCAGTCAGACATCGACGGATTGTATGATGTGTACTGGGTTACCAATAAGCTGACAGGAGAATTGGGAGATCAATTTAACTTATACAATGCCAGCCTTGGCGGAGAATTAAAAGGTCTGGTGCAGATGCGAGACGGTAATAATGGAGAAAATTTCCGTGGAACCGTAACCGATATCGGAACCAAACCGGTAGAAGTAGAAGATGAAAACGGTAATATGCAAACCGTAGAATATAAAACTGTCACTGTAAAAGTAGATGCAACATATTTGAAAGACATTAATAAATGTACTCTTTCGGATAGCGGCGATAAAATTAATCTGGGAAATCAGATTTTTTATTACAACGATTGGGAATTTAACTACGACAAAGACAGTGATACTTATACATACACTTTTACCATTGATGAGAGCATTAATGATGCAAAATTAACAGAAAGCAGAAGAAACAAAGAAGCTACTATTGGCCAGAATGTAAATTATCAGGGAATCCCTTATTACATGCAGCAAATGAATGAATGGGTAAGAACCTTTGCTGAAAAATTCAATGATATTCTTGCGGAAGGCTTTGATTTATATGGCAATAACGGTAATAACCTTTTTGCCGGTAATAAGGAAACGGATCCTTCTCAGTATTTATTTGAAGATGGATTTGACGATGGCACAATAGCCATGAAGGATGACAGCTACTATCGTTTGACTGCTAAAAACTTCAGCATATTGAATGCTATGTTTGATGATCCAGATTTGCTGGCAACTAAAGTAGACGGAGCGGCCGGAGTGGATGAATACGGTAATGTAGAAAAACTTATTAAAATGATCAATGACAAATCAGAAGTAAGTTTCAGAGGGGCTTCTACCAGCGAATTCTTAACCTGTATTTTATCTGACATTGCATTGAATGCCAATAATGCCAATAATTTTTACGGCAATTTTAATAATGTCGGAAAAGCCATTGATAATCAGAGATTATCAATCTCCGGAGTGGATACGGATGAAGAAGCCGTGAATTTGGTGAAATATCAGAATGCTTATACATTAGCATCAAAAATGATTCAAACTTTGACAGAAGTTTACGACAGACTGATTTTAGAGACCGGAGTATAAAAACATAAGGAATATGTTTTAGAATAATAAACTTTCTTAAGCGGAATGGATTCCAAAATTAAGATTGGAAGCTTAAAAGAGAGGATGAAAGAAACATGAGAATTACCACCAAAGTAATACAGAATAATTCTTTGAATAATATTAATACCAACAAACTTCTGCAGGATAAATTAAGTCAACAGATGTCTACAGAAAAAAAGGTTTCCAGACCATCTGACGATCCTATTGTAGCTATTCGTGCGTTGAGACTTCGTACTAACGTAAATCAGGTAACACAGTACTATGAAAAAAATGTGCCGGATGCGGAAAGCTGGTTGGAAGTAACGGAAAGTGCACTTTCTTCTATGAGTGAAGTAGTAACAGATATGATTGCACAGTGTACCAAAGGAAGTAATGAAGATTTAACAACTTCCGACAGGGAAACTATCTTGACTGCTTTAAAAGCTCTTCGTGATGAAGTATATTCCACCGGAAACGCGGACTATGCGGGAAGATATATTTTTACCGGATACAGAACCGATACACCTTTAACTTTTGAAGATGACAAAACACAGAAGTATACCGTAACAGAGCAGGTGGATAACAGCAGAATAGATACCGTTACATATGTAGATACAGAAAAACTTTTGGATATTAACGAAAGTAATTTTGACCAGACCGGAACAGATGAAAATGGACAGCAGGTAGGCGACGGTGTTAATTATGCCGGTGCCAATGAATATGATATCGCTCAGAGTGAAGTGTATCGAATGAGATTGTCCTATAAAGACATCGATGATATTGGTGTAGATGGTGAGGACAACAATATCGGAATTCAAATCTGGCAGGAAAAAGAAATTGATGGTGAAATGAAAAAAGGGTATTTTACCTTAGATGAGATAACTGTAGATGGACAGATAGAAGATGTAGAGTATGAAACAGTATCCATTTACAATCCGGAAAATCCTTACGAAATTATGACCAAAGAAGAAAATGCTAATAAGGTGTTGTTGGTAAAAGAAACCGGTGAAATGCTCCTTGGGAAAAATGTATATGATAAATTAATGTCCCTGAAAGATGATGCAGAAACTCCTGAGAATGAAGGGGAAATCCGACTTAGTTATGAAAAATCCGAATGGGACGGCAATGATTTAAGACCGGAACATTATTTTGCATGTTCTTCCGAAGGTATTGATTATAACCCGGATTATTTAAATGGAATTTCTGATGAAGATAAACAGACCATTGAGTATGATGTGGGATTGAATCAGACTATCCGTGTGAATACCACTGCGGATGAAGTATTTACCCATGATATCAGCCGTGATGTGGAAGACATGATTAAATCCATGGAAGATACTGTAGCTATGGAAAAACAAGTAACGAAACTTAAAAAGATGCTGGAAGAAAATAAAGACCCGGACAAAACACCGATTCTGGAAAAACAGTTGGCAGCAGCAGAAAAAGCCTTTACTTTGTTAAATGAGAAAACACAGCAGATGTTCGAAACCGGTATTACCAAGATGCAGAAGCACTTAGATGCGGTAAACTTTGCAGTAACGGAAAACGGAACCAGAGGTCAGAAACTGGAGCTTATTTCCAACCGACTGATGAGCCAGAAAACCAATTTTGAAACTTTAAGATCCGAAAACGAAGATATAGATATTACAGATGTTGCAATTAAATTAAGCAGTGCGGAATTAACTTACAGTTCGGCGCTTATGGCAACCGGTAAAGTTTTGCAGAATAATTTGATGAACTTTATTTAATTAAGAGGTGACAGAGTATGAAGATTACAACAAGAGTATTTGGAGAAATTGAAATTGATGATAACAAAATTATTCATTTTCCATCGGGAATCATCGGATTTCCGGATATGACGGATTTTGCCCTTGTCTATGACGAAGAAAAGGGTAAGAATGCTCCTATCCGTTGGTTACAGTCCTTACAGGAAGCAGAATTTGCAATGCCGGTTATGGACCCGTTGTTAGTAGCAAAAGACTACAATCCGGAAGTGGAAGATGACCACTTGCTTCCATTGGGAGAAATGAGCGCAGACGATACTTTGGTGTTGGTTACTGTAACCGTACCAAAAGATTTAACTAAGATGAGTGTGAATCTTCAGGCGCCGATTATTATCAATGCCAACAGCAAGAAAGCAACACAGATGATTGTGAACACAGAACAGTTCCCAATTAAATATTATATCTATGATATATTACAGGCAATGAAGAAGGAGGGTGAATAAATGTTAGCACTTTCCAGAAAGAAAAATGAAGCCCTGGTGATTAATAACAATGTAGAAATTACTATTTTGGATATCAAAGGAGACCAGGTAAAAGTAGGCATTAATGCACCCAAAGAAGTTCCTGTATACCGTAAAGAAGTATACTTACAGATTCAGGAAGCTAACCAGGATGCATTCAAATCAGAAAATGTGGATGCATTGAAAGATTTATTTTAAATAATATAAACTTTCCTAAAAAACAGACCGATATTATTAATAACAATAAATTTGTACAATTCACACGGAGGTGAACGTTATGGGAATGGAACCAATTAACAGCATTTCAAGTATACAGGCACAGACAATGACAAGACCTGTAGCAGCACCAAAAGTAAGTAACGAAGTTGCAGAAGGAACTGCATCTAATGCTACCGTTCCAAAAATTGACAGCAATACCGTTGCGGTAGCGAAGAGCCAGGAAGGAAACGGCAAACAGGGATATGAAAGTCAGGAAGGCAACAGACAGGCCAGCCAGGAAAGTATCCGTAAAGCAGTAGAAAACATCAATAAGAACTTAAACGATGCAGAAGCTATTTTTGGAATTCATGAAAAAACAAACAGAGTTACCATTAAGATTGTTGACAAGAAGACAAAAGAAGTAATCAAAGAATTGCCTGCAGAAAAAACATTAGACATGATTGCAAAAGCTTGGGAATTAGCAGGACTTATGGTTGACGAAAAGAGATAGGGGGTTTTTCTATGCCTATTCGAATAACAGGTATGAACTCCGGTTTGGATACTGAAAGTATCATTACCGAATTAGTAAAAGCAAAATCCGTGAAAAAAGATTCACTTGTTAAGGCAAAAACCAAGTTGGAATGGAAACAGGATGCTTGGAAAGAATTAAATGCCAAAGTGTACGGTTTATATAGTAAGACTCTTAGTAACATGCGTCTTGAAAGCGATTATACCAAGAAAACCACTAAAGTCAGCAATGAATCAGCAGCCACTGTGATTACAGGGGCTACTGCTGTTAATGGTGTGCAGACTTTGAAGATTAACCAGTTGGCTAAGACAGGATATCTGACCGGTGCTGAGCTGAAAGATGCAGATGACAAAAAAGCGCAACATAAATCAACAACTAAGTTAACAGAGTTGGGCGTGAAAAAAGGAAGCGAACTGAATCTTAAGGTTGGAGATGAGACTACAAAGATTAAAATTAGTGAAGATATGACCATTGGTGATTTTGTATCTACACTGAAAAAGGCAGGATTAAATGCCAGCTTTGACGAAAAGAACCAGAGATTCTTCATCAGTGCAAAAGAATCCGGTGCGAAAGCTGATTTTTCTCTTACCGCAAAAGATACAGATGGAATGAATGCCATGAAATTCATGGGAATTTCTGCTCCTTTAGATAAGGATGAAGCAGCTCGTGCTGAGTATGAGAAATATTGCACTTATGACGAAGAAACTTCCAAATGGGTTATAGATGCCGATAAACGCCGAGAGGTAATTAAAGAAACAAGAAAAAACAGGATGAGTCAGTTTAAAGATGCGATGGCAGAAATAGATGGTGTTGTAGAAAGTATTAAAACATATACAACTAAGTATGGTGACTCTTTCCTAGATACCGATTTGGCAGATATCGAAAAGGAACTTGCTTCTAAAAAAGAAAAACTTGAAAAAAGTGTAAAGCTTGAAGAAAAAGAAAAAGACGAATTAAGAGCAGAAATTGAAGCTTTGGAGACCAAAGTTAAAGATAAAAAAGAATTAAGTGAATTAGTGTCTCAAAGAGATGAGATGCAAGCTATTATTGATGCAAATAAAGAGTATCTCCAGGTAACTGAGGATGGAGAGGTAGCGTTTATAAATGAAGAGGCTGAAAAAGAATTTGCAGATGTAACAAGAGAAGAAGAATATGCCAAGTCTAAATTTGCAGTAAGAGTATTAAATGGCGAATTTACATCTGCCGGTGCAACCAGAATTGCAGGTCAGGATTCTGAGATTTCTTTAAACGGTGCCACATTTACAGCCGAAGGTAATACCTTTGAAATTAATGGATTGACCATTACAGCACATGCGGAAACAGAAAAAGAATTTACCATAACCACATCAGACGATACCGACGGTATCTATGATATGATCAAAAACTTCTTAAAAGAGTATAACGAACTTATCAACGAAATGGATAAGTTATATAATGCGGATTCTGCTAAGGGATATGAACCGCTGACAGATGAAGAAAAAGAAGCTATGTCTGAAAAAGAAGTAGAAAAGTGGGAAGAAAAGATTAAGAATGCTCTTTTAAGAAGAGATTCTACATTGAATTCCGTAGCCAGCGCCATGAAACAGGTTATGATGCAGGGTGTAAAAATGGAAGACGGAAGTCAGTTATACTTAAGTGAATTTGGTATCGGAACCTTAGGTTACTTCTCTGCAAAAGATAACGAAAAGAATGCTTATCATATTGATGGTGACCCGGATGATACCAATACCATGACTAACGCAGATAAATTAAAAGCTGCCATCGCTAATGATCCTGAAAAGGTAGTGGAATTCTTCTCCACACTTTCCAAGAATTTGTATGAAAAACTGGGAGGTATGATGAAGAAAACTGAGTACAGCAGTTCTTTTACTTTATACGATGACATCGCGATGAAAGATGAATATAACGACTATACTTCCAAGATTTCTAAACAGGAACAGAAAATTACGGATTACGAAGATCGTTATTACAAAAAATTCTCTGCAATGGAAACCGCTTTGGCTAAACTACAATCCAAAGAAAGTGCCGTTTCAGGATTGTTTAATTTTTAAAAACTAAGGTATGAATGATATAGATCAAGGAGGAAACCTATCATGGCATTACCTAATGCGTATGCGAAATACAATAATAGTAAGATTTTAACTGCATCACCTGCAGAATTAACATTGATGTTATATGATGGAGCAATTAAGTTCTGTAACATTGCTATTATGGGTATTGAACAGAATGATATGAACAAAACACATACTAATATCAGAAAAGTAGAAAGAATTATTGAGGAATTTCGTTCTACCTTAGATAGAAAGTATGCAGTGGCTGAAGATTTTGACAGAGTCTATGTGTATCTGTTACAGCGTCTGTTACAGGCAAATATCAAAAAAGACAAAGTAATCTTAGAAGAAGTAAATATGCATTTACGCTCTATGAGAGATAACTGGAAAGAAGTTATGCGTATTAATAAGGAGAAACATAGAGCATGATGGGAAATTATTTACAGATTCTGCAGGATAGCTTAGTAAAGAAGTTAGAACTGTTGGATGAGATTGAGAAGAAAAGTCTGGAACAGTCCGATATGATTAAAGAACCCAATGTAGATTTGGCATTGGTGGATTTCAATATGGATGAGAAAGCTAAATTGATTGACGATGTACTGGCTTTGGATGATGGATTTGAAAGTATCTATGAGAAAATCCGTGAACAGTTAATTGCCAACAAAGAACAGTTCAAACCGCAGATTAATGCTTTGCAGAACCTGATTGAAAAAGTAACAGAAAAGAGTGCATCCATTCAGGTCATTGAAGCCAGAAATAAAGCACAGATGGAAGTGGTTTTTGCAAGTCAGAAACGTGAAGTCCAAAGCAGAAGAAATGCTATGTCTGTAGCAAAAGATTATTATCAGACTATGAACAAAGTGAAACATGTTTCACCACAATTCTTAGATCAGAAGAAATAAAAGCAGTTTAGAGCATACCGTAAAAGTTTTATGGTATGCTCTGAATATATTAGAATGATTTAAGTAGAAATTTATCAGGAAAAAATATTTTTTATTAAAGTAGGTATAAAGTAATACCGGTTTACTCCGATATATAAAGTACAAAGGTAAAAAATACCTACATTAGGATGTAAGAGGCAAGGAGGCCAAGAGAGAACAAGGAGGTTCACACAGTAGTCGATACGAATTCTCGCTTATATTCCCCAACCTAACAACTTGATACTAACTGCAAGTCATAGGCCTTTTGTCAGGGCCCGACTTAAAGCTCTTGACTTGCAGTTAATATAAATAACAATTTAATTATTTAAACTGAGACAAAAGGAATTGTCCAGTAATACAAGGAGGTAAATTTATGGTAGTACAACACAATTTAACAGCAATGAACTCTAACAGAATGTTAGGAATCACAACAGGAACACAGGCAAAATCCACAGAAAAACTTTCTTCCGGTTACAAAATTAACCGTGCAGCAGATGATGCAGCTGGATTATCTATTTCTGAAAAAATGAGAAAACAGATTCGTGGTCTTACACAGGCTTCTCTTAACGCAGAAGATGGTATCTCCGCAGTACAGACAGCTGAAGGTGCTTTAAACGAAGTACAGGATATGCTTCAGAGAATGAACGAATTAGCAGTAAAAGCAGCTAACGGAACAATGTCTGAAAACGACAGAAGCTACATCCAGAACGAAATCGATCAGTTAATCACAGAAATTGACCGTGTTGCTGAAACAACAAAATTCAACGAAACATACCTTCTTAAAGGTGACAGAAATGCTGATAAAGTTGCTACATTCTCTTATGCAGAAGCAATGACAGTAGAATTCGGTGAAGATGTTGATGTTCTTTACGCAGCAGATGGTACAGAATTCAAAAATGCAGAAGCATTAGAAGAATACTTACTTGCAAATCCAAATGCTAAAATTTATAAGAGTCCTGCATCTGCAGTAGCAGGTGAATCTAATCAGGGTGTTCAGAACGTTAAAATTAAAGAAAATGCAACAGGTCTTCCAACTACAGCAACAACATATACATATAGTGAAGCTGCAGGTGGTTGGACAGCAGCAGCAGTACCGACAAATGCAAATGTTCCGGTAATGGCAGCAGCAGAAACAGTAGACATTAGTGGTATGTTTGAACTTGATGCAACACCTGCAGATGGTGATACATTTACATACACACCTGCTGAAGAAGCTGTAGAAGGAACTGATTACACAGTTACAACACCAAGAGGAAATACCGGAAACAAAGAAATAGGTAGCTTGAAAGATACTGATAAAACAGAAGATGTTGAAGACGGTAATGATGATG
>JAFXGP010000075.1 GCA_017521195.1 Lachnospiraceae bacterium | reverse complement strand
TTGATACAATGATTATGCATTTATGCACCTCCTAGTGGTTTGTTTGGTAGACTGGCACTGGGAGGTTTTTCTTTATTATAAAAGAAAAAAGTCAGGATGTATGATTTTTCAATCATACACCCCAACATTTATTTTAGAACCAATTTTTTACAGGATATTATGAAAATACAAGTTTTGAGGGAATTATGTTACAGCTACTTTTCCCTTCTTGTGTTTATCTTTGGTACTTAGAGTGTTTATTTGTCGTGTTTATATTAGTTTTTTTATATTAAAAATGGGTGAGAGAAAGCAGTATATAGTTGTAATTTTTTGTTGGGGAATAGGAGTTATATTATATAAAGGTTTATCACAGTATCATTTCTTAGGAGATCCATTGTACTATTTGGCGTGGTTCTATATGGGATATAGGATAGAAGAAATTATAAAAGTATTGAAGAAACTAGAATTTTGGAAAACATCTAGGATATTGTGTCTGTTGATATTTTATATTGCATTATTTGTATTTAATACATTTTTTTCGTTGAAGATAATAAGAGCAATATGTAGGTTTATTATTTATCCTTTGCTTATGTTTATAATACTTAATTTTTCGGTTAGAAATATAAAAGTAAATAGTAAGTATGTCGGGAGAATAAATGAGTATTGTATGGGATGTTATTTATATGCAGAACCTTTAAATTATTTACTTTTATATATGTTTTACAATATATTCGGTATAAGTTATTTTGGGAGCGAATTAGGAGCAGTGACAATTTATTTTTCCAGAATTTTAATAACACCATTGATAGCGATTGGAATAACATGGATATTGAAGAAAATGGATATTAAATATTTATATTAAGTTGCAAAATGAGAAATTTATAGGAGATAAGATAGTGAAAAAATCATGCTCGTCTTCGGTACACGTCCTGAAGCAATCAAGATGTGTCCGTTAGTAAATGAATTAAAAGGAAGAAAAAATATACAAACAGTTGTCTGTGTAACAGGGCAGCATCGTCAGATGTTGGATCAGGTCTTGGAGACATTTCAAGTTGTTCCGGATTATGACTTATCTATTATGAAAGAACGTCAGACACTTTTTGATATTACTACTAATATTTTAAATAGTGTAAAAGAGGTATTAGAAGCAGAAAAGCCGGATGTGGTGTTGGTTCATGGAGATACTTCTACCACATTTGTAACATCTCTTGCTTGCTTTTATCTCCAGATTCCGGTAGGACATGTAGAAGCAGGACTTCGTACATATGATATTTATTCTCCATATCCGGAAGAATTTAACAGAGAAGCTGTGTCCATAATTTCTTCCTATAATTTTGCTCCAACAATGAAAGCAAAAGAGAATTTAATTAGTGAAGGCAAGAAAGAAGATAATATTTGGATAACAGGGAATACAGTAATTGATGCACTTAAGACGACTGTAAAAGAAGATTATGTTCATCCGGAATTAGAATGGGCAAAAGATTCCAAGCTTATTTTTATTACAGCTCATCGCAGGGAGAATTTGGGTGAACCTATGCATCATATGTTCAGAGCGATTCGAAGAGTAATGGAAGAGCATCCGGATGTAAAAGCTTTGTACCCGATTCACATGAATCCGGTAGTTCGACAGGCTGCAGATGAGGAACTTGGTGATTGCGACAGAATACATATAATTGAACCGGTAGAAGTATTTGACTGTCATAATATTATGGCGCGTTCTTATTTGATTCTTACAGATTCCGGTGGAATTCAGGAGGAAGCACCTTCTCTTGGTAAACCTGTTCTTGTTATGCGTGATACTACGGAACGTCCGGAAGGAATTGAGGCCGGTACTTTAAAATTAGTAGGAACGGATGAAGAAGTAATATACAATAATTTTAAAGAATTATTGGAGAATCAAGAAGCATATAACGCAATGGCAAAAGCGAATAATCCATATGGTGATGGGAAGGCTTGTATCAGGATTGCGGATATTTTGGAAAAGGGATTTACAGAATGTTAATAGAAGTTCCGGAACAGAAGTGGTTTCTGTTCCGGAACCGTGTGGTTTGATTAGGGATTTGGATTTGTATGTTCAAACCAGATGTTGTTGTTTTGTGAAATAAAAGTTATAAAATTTTAAGAAAAATTTAATTGAAATTTAAAAGCTAAAAAAAGTAGAATAGTAAAGAAGAAAGTGGAAAGTATATTGAGGGGTACAAAAGATGGTTATGAATTTATTGACAAATTATAATTTTACTATTCTAATTTCAAAATTGACAGATGTGACAGCGCTTATAGTTGAACTTGTGGTTATTGTGGCAAGTCTTGTTGGTGCGTATAATACAAAAAGAAACATATTTAAAATACTTAGCATGGGTGCAATATTATTACTGGTTGTAAATATTGTCCTTGACTGGCACGGGGGATTTTCCGAAAGGGTTATTGATGAATATGGAGGGAAATTGTACGTGGGTCAGGTTGAAAACGGACAAGCTAATGGTTGGGGACGATTGTTTGATGAGGACAGGAATATTGAGTATATTGGAGAGTTTAAAAATAATAAATATGATGGAGAAGGAAGATTATATTCAGTAATCAATGAAAGTGATACAGAAGAAGTTTATTGTGAATATGAAGGTGGATTTAGTGAAGGAAAATGTTCGGGTTACGGAAAATGTTATATTTATAACAAAGGAGAGGCATTAATTTGTTATGATGGAAATTATCTAGAAAATAAAAAGTGTGGACAAGGTACTTTATATTTGTATGATGAGAATAATTCAGTGATTAAAAAATATAGTGGCGGATTTGCTTACGGTAAGCCTTATGGTTATGGAGTATATGAAGTATATGAAAAAGGCTTTAAATACGAAGGAACCTTTATAGATGGATGCTATGGAGGAGAAGGGAAATCTTATAGGAATGGAGAATTAGAGTATGACGGTCAATGGGAAAATAATAAATACAATGGGTATGGAATCAGTTTTTTTTACGATGATAATGGGGAACGAAAATATTATAAAGGAGAATTTCTGAACGGGTATATGCATGGTTATGGAAGTATTTACAATATGTCAAATGAAATCGAACAAACCGGATATTATGAGAATGGTATGAAAATTGATGAAGAGCTGGATGGATAAATTTTAGCTTATGCGTAGATTAAATGAGAAGTTCTGGAGCAGAAATATTAGGTGTCAGGTACTATTAAATTTTTATAAACAAAAAAATTCGCATTTACAAACTGAACTTATTGCTGTAGACTATTAAGAAGATAATAAATAGAGCTTAAATTAGATTGTCAGGATAGGTGTTTAAGATGCAGACAATAAGTGGAAGAATATTTGAATTGTTAAATGCAAGGAATATGTCTCAGAAGGAGTTTGCGCAGAAAACGGGAATTGCAGAGAGTAGTATTAGCGATTGGAAGAGGAAGAAGACCAATCCAAGTTCAGATAAGATATTAATTATTTGTGAGGTACTGGGAGTAACGCCATATGAACTTTTATCAGGAGCAGAGCACATTGGTAGGAGAAGTCGGGAAAATTTAACATATGTAATAGATAAAGGAACGGAACTAGGTATGCTTGTTGAGAGTTATGAGCAGCTGGAAGGAAGCATGCAAAAGAAACTTTTGGGATATCTGGAAGCATTAAAAGAATTACAGGGAATATAGTAGATAGAGATTATCTGCTTTTTTCTTAGGAAGGAAATACGTATAAACGTATAATAACAAAAATGCCTATTGGTGTTAGGTATTATTAAAAATATTTTAATAATATATTTGAATGTAACATATAATTATTATATACTAGAAGTAGGAAAAGTAGGAAAAACATGACCGCAAGGAGAATAGTGATATGAAAAACATGATTGTAGATAATGCAAAAGTGATGTCAAAGGGACAGATTACATTGCCAAAGGAAATTAGGAATAAATTAGGATTATCAACTGGAGATAGAGTAACATTAATTTGCGAAGGTGACCAAGTGGTTATGATGAATGCTGCAGTTTATGCAATGAAGATGTTACAAAAAGGAATGGAAGATCAGGCTTGTATGGTTGGTCTTGATACAGAAGAAAATATCAATAAACTAGTTACAGAGGTAAGAGGAGAAATAGAAGGTCTATGAGAGTATTGATAGATACAAATAAAGATATAGGGGGTCAGGTACTATTAAATTTTTATAAATGGAATTACTTGAGAATGATAGTATATGATGCACATCAAAAGTGCGGGAACCGGCTACGTTGGTCTTTCTAACGCCGTGTTATTAGCACAACATAATAAAGTTTATGCAGTAGATATTATTCCGGAAAAGGTGGACATGCTTAATAATAAGAAGTCGCCGATTCAGGATAAGGAACTGCAGGAATATTTACAGACAAAAGAACTGGATTTGACAGTAACGCCAATGGAGAAGAAGTATAAAAAAATGCAGAAGAAATTTCAGACTGGAAGAATTCTTTTTTACCGGAATTTTTAAGAGAAGGAAGAGCTTTGTATGATAACCTTTATCCTTCCAGAATTATTGTAGGAGTACATAAGGAAGTAAAGGATTCTTATGAGAAAGCTGTACAGTTTTCTGAACTGTTAAAGGAAGGTGCTTTAAAAGAGAATATTGATATTTTGTTTATGGAACCGACAGAAGCGGAAGCAGTGAAATTATTTGCGATCAGATTTTGAATCGGATTGATTTTGAGAAGAAGCAGTCAAAGGGTGAAAAGGCAGTAGTGGGTGTATATCGTCTTACGATGAAATCCAATTCCGATAATTTCCGTCAGTCATCTGTTCATGGAATCATGAAGTGTCTGAAAGCAAAAGGTGTGGAAATTGTGGTTTAATTGGGAAATAAAATTTGATAAATCCATATACTATACTAAAAAACATTTGAAATATTTCGCAATATAGTTGCAAAGTTTTCCTGATTATGCTATTTTGAAATTAGGCATAAGAAAAATCTATAGACCAATTTTGTTCAATTCTTTCGGTGCAACACCATCTGAAACAAATTTCTACAAGAACAAAGGAAGAGACATTATATGGAAATGTGTTAAGTGTTTTTAATAATCAGGTAATTGTAAATAAGAAATACAAGGATACTCTTTTTCGAAAGTTATTTCATCAGAAAAAGGAACTCTTGGAGTTGTATAATGCTTTGAATGATTCTAATTATACAAAAGAAGAGGATCTGGAGATTGTCACACTGGAAAGCTGTATTTATATTAGTGTACGTAATGATCTCGCGTTTATTTTAGATTTTCGGCTACATCTGTATGAGCATCAATCCACACCGAGTCCGAATATGCCGCTCAGGGATTTGTTTTATGTTGCGCAGGAATATAAGGTACTTGTAGATGAGAGGTCATTATTTAGTGACAGAGCAATAAAAATACCACCGCCACGTTTTGTTGTATTTTATAATGGAATAGAAAAACTACCGGAGCATCAATTATTAAAATTGTCTGATTTGTATATGCCGATAGAGGCTGAACCGATGTTGGAGTTACAGGTATTGGTATTGAATGTAAATAAGGGATACAACGAGTGGTTAAAAGAAAAGTGTAAGACTTTGCATGAATATATGCAGTATGTAGATTGTGTTCGTTATTATAGAAATAAGATGAAATTGCCTTTGGAGAATGCAGTCGAAAGAGCAGTTGATGAGTGTATCAGAGAAGGGATTCTTGCTAATTTTTTGAGTAAGGACAGAGCGGGGGCAGTTATGTTTAGTGTGAATGAGCATAATGAAGAAGAGGAATGGAGAAAATTCCGAGAAGCAGAGAGAGAGTATGGTATAGAAATAGGACGTGAAGAAGAACGAGGGTTGCTACTTCAGAATCTGATGAAAAATCAAAATATGTCTGAGGAAGAGGCAAGAAAAGTTTTAGGTATAATATAATGTCATCAAAATGAAAGCTAATAAGGTAGAGAGAAGTTCCGGTGTTTTTGCACCGGAACTTTTGTAAAATTTACTTCTAGTAAAAAATATTTTCTTCGCTGGTTTTTCTTATATCTATAATAGATTTCTCGAGTTTTCTTACTAGTTCTTCTGTGTTTTGATAAAAAATAATATATCTATTTTTTATATTAAAAGGAATTTCTTCAGGTTTGTAATTGGATATTAATATAGTTCTTTTCCCTAAAGAATGAGCAATTCCTAATTCATAAAATACATTTGGATTTTTTCCATCAATATTAGCTATTATAAATTCAGATTCTACGATATTTTTAATAATGTGTTTAAGTAAATCGCCTTCAATAATATAGTCATCAGATTTTATCAATTTTAATCCTAGCTTTTTTGTTAATATTAGACAATGTTCATATATTTTATAGGCTTGTTGATTAAAGGGCATAAGCATAAATACTTGCTGATTATTAACGGCTTTGTTGTAATCTATCCCAAATTCCCTTTCAAATCCCATACGTTCTCTTTCTGTATTATTAGCTTGTTGATTCACTGCTGATATCAATAAATGATGATTATCTTGCCATAGAGTATCATTACAATTTATCATTTTTTGTAATTCTAGGATTTTCTCTTCAATATCAGCGCGTTCTTTTTTATATTCAACATGTTGAAAATTATATTCATCCAAACGTATACGAAATCTTAATTCAAACCATATTAAAATATTGCCAATAACACAACTTATACTTGCAACCATAGTAAGCATGCCAAAATATTCATCAAATAGAAGTTTTCCACCCAATATAAGCATTATTAATAAAATCCACATAATACATAATAGCATTATTAATATATATTTTTTCTTTCTAGGGTTCATTATTTTATACCTCCCACTATTGATGTAATTGATACACAGTATGAATAAAGTGCAAAGAAATAGGCGAGTATTGTAATAAATATATCTTTTCCTTCTAATTTATTTACCTTCGTTTTTAAATAATTAATCATTGCAGCAACTATAATTAACAAAATTAATACTTTTAATAGTAGAACTAACCCATTATCATTATTTCCTCCTGTATTCATTGCCATATATGAAATAATAAATCCAAAAGCCAATACTATTAGTTCGCAGGGTAACTCAATTAGACAATATTTAAAATCTAATGCAGATACTTTATTATTAATAAAAAGCTTTATTAAAATAATCAAAATTGCTACAAAAGTAGGAATAAGGTACTCATTTTGAGTTATAACACCAATTATTGTACTTATTTTTTCTATTAATCCTACAAATAATGAAAATATCCATTCAAAAGCTCCACCTATCCACGCAAAAATTCCACCGAACCATTCCAAAAATCTCATATTGATGTTCCTCTTATCATTTGAATATTTATTAATAACTCATAAAAATTATATCTTTACTGTTTTATAGTCACATATTTTTATATCTTTTTCAAAGGTCAATGGTTCTGTTGCTATTACCTATAGTTCTTGCTAATACATTTGTATATTCTGTATGGATTGAGTAACTTTCCAGACTGGAAGAATTCTTTTCTCACCTGAATTTTTGAGAGAGGGAAGGGCTTTGTATGACAATCTTTATCCTTCCAGAATTATTGTAGGTGTACATAAGGAAGATAAAGATGCTTATGAAAAGGCGGTACAATTCTCTGAATTGTTAAAGGAAGGTGCTTTAAAAGAAAACATAGATATTCTGATTATGGAACCTACAGAAGCGGAAGCAGTGAAATTATTTGCGAATACCTATTTAGCATTAAGAGTAGCTTACTTTAATGAATTAGATACTTATGCTGAAGTAAGAGGATTGAATACAGAGGAAATTATTCGCGGAGTGAGTCTTGATCCTAGAATTGGTGAGCATTATAACAATCCGTCATTTGGATATGGTGGGTATTGTTTGCCAAAGGACACAAAGCAGTTATTAGCTAACTATGATGATGTTCCTAATAATATTATTGGGGCTATTGTAGAGGCTAACCGTACAAGGAAGGATTTTATTTCTGACCAGATTTTGAATCGGATTGACTTTGAGAATAAGCAGCTAAAAGGTGAAAAGGCAGTAGTGGGTGTATATCGTCTTACCATGAAGTCCAATTCTGATAATTTCCGTCAGTCATCTATTCAGGGAATTATGAAACGTCTGAAAGCTAAGGGTATGGAAGAAAAAGTGTATACGAGAGATTTATTTTCGGTAGATTAAATGTAAGGTTCCGGAGCAGAAGTGGATTCTGTTCTGGAATTTTGTGGTTTGGATAGAGTGTTTTTATATTTGTATGTTGGTAATTTTAAAAATACGAAATTACGAAAATTATTTGACTGGAAGATAAAAATATTGTATTATTACATTAACAAATACAAATTACATATTTAGGGGATTCTCACAGCATTTCTCAGGAACCTTTCTGTTATCCTATCTTGCCAAAGATTTCCCTTTTATGAAATTAAATAGGGAAGGATGGTAGAAATGGGACAGCAGGATTTGTACCAGAGTGACTTTTATGAGGATAAGAGGCGGTTTGCAGATGTTTTTAACGGTGTTCTTTTCAATGGCAGAGAGGTGATTAAGCCGGAAGAACTGGAAGCAGAAGATAGTGTGAAAGTAAGACTTCGAGATGGGGAGACCGGAAAAAAGATTATTTGTGACAAGATTCGTAAATGGAAGGGGAAGTATGTTTCCCTTTTGGTGCTGGCGAACCAATCTTATGTGGATTACCGTATGGTACTTCGGGTTATGGAATCGGAAGTCATCGGATATGATACCCAGAGAAAAGAAGCCAATCGCAAAAATCTGGAGGAGGGAATCAAGCTGGTAGGAGATGAATATCCCAGTGGAATAAAAAAAGGACAGAAGTTAGTTCCGATTATTACATTGGTTCTTTATATGGGTAAGGACAAGTTATGGGATGGCGCAAGAAGTTTGTATGAGATGTTGGAAGTAGATGAGGAGATTAAGCCCTTTGTAAATGATTTTAAGTTGAATTTGTTTGACTACCATGACTGGAAAGATTTCAGTAGATTTAAAACTGCCAATCGTTTGTTGTTTGAGGCATTATCTTGTAGCAGTGATAAGAAGATGATGAAAAGAATTTTACAGAAGAATATTGAAAATAGGAAAGTGGACAGGGAAAGTGCCAAAGCTATTAGAGGTATACTGGGAGTGAAATTTAATCTGAATGCCATTAAGACAAAAGATGAAGAGGGAAGAGAGGTGTACGATTTGTGTAAAGCATTTGATGATTATAAGGAAGAAGGAAGGCGTGAAGGAAAACGCGAAGGAGAACAGGAAATGGCATTAAAGTTAGTAAAGAAATTGATGGAAAATCAAGAGGTGAGCTTTGAGGTTGCTGTGAAAATGTTGGGAATATCCAAGAGCAGACAGAAGCAGTTGAGTGCGTTAATGTGAAGATAGAAACAAAAATTATGTTGAGTTACAGATTTAGTACTAAACATCAATATGAAATATAATAGAAGTAGCCAAAACTGCGGGAGGATAAAGCTTCCAGTCTATTTTATGCTGTTCATCTACGTTGAAATAATATATCAAACATCGTAGAATAAAAATATAATTTAGCACTGCTAGCTATTTGATATTTAATACTAATGAGGATTAATAAACATTATGGATAAGATAATTAATAATATAAATAAATGTAAGTATATTTTAGGTACTATCGTTTTTCTAATCGCATATATATGTTTCTTTCAAGAACAATTAAGTGATGTATTATCTAAAGAACTCAATACTTATATAGTAAATAATAACATGTCTATTTTAATTGGATTATATGGTATCTCATTTGGAGTAGTTTCTGTTGTAACAATCTTAACCAATAAAGGTAACTATATTTTATGGGTAGATATTGTAGATTATCAGCTTATAGATAATAAGATAATTACTTTGAAAGATTTATATTTTTTATTAGTGGTCACATTATGTGTTAATACTATTAGTTGCTTTAAAGAAAGAATTACAGACTGTTTAATTGGCTATGCCATGAATATTATATTACTATTTTTGATTATTTATGTTGTTATAGAAATATTTTATACTAGGAATAAAATTATAAAAAAATTAGAACGCATATATAGAAAAAAAGATACTAAAGACAAACTGGAAATAATAAACAAACTATATTTCATAACATGTGGATATATTGAAGAAAGAAACTTAAGTAAAATAAATGAATCATTAGCATTTATTGAGAAAATACTTTTGAAAGACTATAAGATATTAGATTTTTGTGAAAAATATTTTATTAAAATTTATATACCTATAAGAAAGTGTTTGGGGAAAAGTGGATCGGAACAAGTACAATATGGATATATAAAGTATCGACAAAAATTACGGGATTCTACTGATATAGGGGATGATTTTTTTAGAAAAATTATGCGAGAACTGCTTAAAAAAGATATTACATTAACTTCTATATGTGGTATCCAGCATGAAGAAATGTATAAGGTTAGTAGCATAAGAAATGAAATATATCTTAAGCTTCACAAATATTTTGCAAAAGAAGAAAAATTAAATCGAGATGAGAAAATATTATTGTGCAGAATGTATTTAGGCAAGGCCGGGGCAGATAATATAGTAAATTTAATGATAAATAAACGTGGAATAACATGCATATTATATGATAGCTTTTTTAAATTATTGTTGCTTGGTCTTGAATATGAAGATTATGATGTGTTAAAAGTTGTAGATAATTCCATGCGCGAACTTGAAGAGACAATATTAAAAAAATATATATTAAATATTTCCTATAATACTACCAGAGAATATTATATTCAATGGGAGAAATTTGGGAAACGTACTTTATTTGGAAATTTCTATGAAGATTTAGATACTGCATATCAAAAAATAAATGATTTGATTGAAATTCAGAAAAAAATAGTAGTTGATAGTATATATGGAAATGATCTTTTAGAATGTATTAAAAGTATTAAAAGACAATTGTATACCATGATTATTGGTGGAATTTTCGTTGTGGAATGTACGGGAGAGAATACTGAATTTAATATTCATGTACATGATATATCACATATGCATTTTAAAGCTTTTGTAATAAACGGTTATGCCTACAATGATTCTTATGCAAAAAAAATGGGGATACATTTAGAAAAAAATAAAGAACGTAATATCATTTCTGTCAAGCAAAATAGTATGATAAATAAATACTATTTAGTTTTTTCCAGAGAATATGATTGGGTAAACAGAGAATATGGAATACCATATAGTATAACTGCCAATAAATGGAAAATACCCCAAAATCGTTTTCAAAAGAAAGATTATGAGTTTACAGAGTCACAATCGAGTGAATTAAAAAAATTAAGAAGAATGTGAACTCATCGCCCCCAGTCTTAAAGAGGTTGAACTTATGGTTGCAGAAGAAAACATGTATAGAAGACATTTATTTTCAGTAGATTAAATGGATATAAGGTGTCAGGTACTATTAAATTTTTATAAATGGAATTACTCGGGAATGGTAGTATAAGATACACGTTAAAAATGCAGGATTCGGTTATGTTTGCCTTTCCAATGTCGTGTTATTAGTACAATATAATAAAGTATATGCGGTAGATATTATTTCGGAAAAAGTAGACATGCTTAACAACAAGAAGTCGCCGATTTAGGATAAGGAACTGCAAAAATATTTACAGATAAAAGAGTTTACCATTTACAGAGGTACACGTCTCGATTCTATGAGGGCGTTATTCAACTTATTTAATATATTTACGTTATTAATATTACTATGAGATAAAGATGGATTTTATGAAAAAAGATGAAGAAAAATTAAAATCTCGAACATCAAAAATAATAATTAGAAAGCAAATATCTTTGGATTTCAATCTTACTTCTTATGTTTTTTTATTTTTAACTTTAATTGTTTGTCTCAATTTTGGGGGAATAATATATTCCATAGATACACTGTCTGATATAAAAAATGACGTATTAAGATTGGATGAAAGAATTGAAAGAGTAGAAGAACAAGATTCTAGTTTGTATATAGAAGAAGAGGTAAATAATTATTATAGGGAACTTAGTGATAAGACTGACGAGGCAATTGACAGAATTCTAACTATTGTCGGATTGTTGGCTACCATATTGATTTTCTTATTTTATAATCGCATACTATATTTTGGTTGAAAAATAATCACAATAGTGATAAAATATAAACATGAATTCCTCTGTTATGGAGGAACAATAAATGAGCAACAAAAGAAAATTTAGAGATCTTACCATTCGGGATAATTTCATGTTTGCAGCTGTTATGATGAAGAATGACAACTGTAAGAAATTTCTGGAAATGCTGTTAGGAATTAAGATTCAGAAGATTGAAATCAGTTACGAGAAGTGTTTGATATTTAATCCGGATTGTAAGGGTGTACGTTTGGACGTTTATGCAAATGACGAAAATAACACCAGATATGACATTGAAATGCAGGTTGTGGAACAAGAATTAGGAAAAAGAATTCGATATTATCATAGCCAAATGGACATGGATCTTTTGGAATGTGGACAGAGCTATACAGAATTACCTGCAGCATATGTTATTTTTATCTGTGATTTTGATCCCTTTAAACTAGGAAAGTACTGTTACACTTTTGAAAATCGATGTATTGAAGAATTGGCACTAAAGCTTGGAGACGATAGTATCAGTATTGTGTTGAGTACGGAAGGTGAGGATATTGACAGTATACCTGGGGAATTGAGAGCTTTTTTAGAATTTGTAAAAGCGGACAATTCGGAGAATAATTCAGAAACAGAAGATGCATATGTGCAACAGTTACAGAAATCCATTCGTAGTGTGAAGGAAAACAGAGGTTTGGAGCGTGGTTTTATGGCATGGATAGATATTCGAGATGAAATCAGATATGAAATAAGGGCTGAAGTCAGAGAAGAGGTAAAAGACGAAGTCAGAGAAGAGGTAAAAGACGAAGTCAGAGAAGAGGTAAAAGACGAAGTCAGAGAAGAGGTAAAAGACGAAGTCAGAGAAGAGGTAAAAGATGAACTCAGAATAGACAGTAAACGAGAAACTGTTATGGAATTCTTGAATGAATTAGGACAGATTCCAAACGAATTAGAGAATATAGTCATGTCAGAAACCAGAAGAGATGCCTTGAAGGTTATGTTGAAGATTGCAGTAACTTCAAAATCATTTTCCGAATTTGAGGAGAAAATTGCAAATTTATAGGAGTATTATACAATTCAGTATCAAAAGGTAATAATCAAAAGAATTATTACCTTTCTAAATCAAATTAAAAGCAAAATTTGTAGATTATTTAATAATCTATGTCAAATAACAAGTCAAAATTTTCAATAAAAAAACAGAGGAATTCGTATTAAAATAGGCTCATTTATTAAAAGTATAATAAAAAGGAATACCGGAGAACAAAAGCAAGGTACAATTATCCGATGTACCTTGCTTTTAACATTTCAATCTCTCTCTCATATCCGTCTAATTCATTGGGAGTTTCCAGATAAAACGGAAGGTGTTTTAATTCCGGATGATTAATGATTCGTGTGATAGCCTCCAGGCCAATCATACCTTCGCCAATTTTGGCATGTCGGTCTTTATGAGCACCCAGAGGATTCATACTGTCGTTTAAGTGAATGGTTTTCAGATTAGAAAGGCCGATTATAGAATCGAATTTTTGAAGTACTCCATCCAAATCATTTACAATATCATATCCTCCATCCCAGACATGACAGGTATCCAGGCAGATACCGATTTTTTCTTTTAATGTTACCCGGTCCATAATTTCACGTAACTCTTCAAAACTTCGACCGATCTCACTTCCCTTTCCGGCCATAGTTTCCAATAGTACAGTAGTGTTTTGCTTCGGTGTCAAAATGGAATTTAGCATATCTGCAATATATTGAATACCGACCTCTACTCCTTGTCCAACATGAGAACCTGGATGAAAATTGTAGTAATTCCCGGGAGTATACTCCATACGCAGTAAATCATCTGCCATAGTGTTTCCGGCAAACTCACGTAAATTTTCATCAGCTGATGCTGCATTTAAGGTGTAAGGTGCGTGGGCAAGAATTCGATTAATATGATTGTTATCAGCCAGCTGCAGATATTTGTTGACGTCTAAAGGATTGATTTCTTTGGCTTTTCCGCCTCTTGGATTGCGGGTAAAAAACTGGAAAGTGTTAGCACCAATGGAAAGTGCTGTTTTTCCCATTGCCTCATATCCTTTGGAAGAAGATAAGTGACATCCTATTTTTAACATATATTTTCTCCGTTTTTATAATAATGAAAGTATTTATAGTAAAATAGCAAAATGATTTGGTGCTTGTCAATGGTATGCTATGGCAATTCGTACACTTGTAAAAGAAATCCATGTTCGGTATAATAAAAGGCAAAATAAATGAAGTAACAGGAGTACCCTATGGCATTTGCACACTTACATGTCCATACAGAATACAGTCTGTTGGATGGTTCCAATAAGATAAAAGAATATGTAAAAAGAGTAAAAGAACTGGGCATGGACAGTGCGGCGATTACAGACCATGGTGTCATGTACGGTGTTATTGACTTTTACCGTGCGGCCAAGGCAGAGGGGATTAAACCTATCATTGGCTGTGAAGTTTATGTGGCACCAAACTCTCGTTTTGATAAGGAGTTAACCGGTGGGGATGACAGATACTATCATTTGGTTCTCTTGGCAGAAAATAATGTGGGATATGCCAATTTGATGAAGATTGTCAGCAAGGGATTTACGGAAGGTTATTATTATAAGCCGCGAGTAGATATGGAAGTGCTGAACAAGTATCACGAAGGTATTATTGCATTATCAGCCTGTCTTGCCGGGGAAGTGTCAAGATATATTCAGAAAGGTCTGTATGACGAAGCTAAAAAATCTGCTTTAAAATATCAGGCATGTTTTGGTAAAGATAATTATTTTCTGGAATTGCAGGATCATGGTATGCCGGAGCAGGCATCTGTGAATCAGGCTCTGCTTCGTATGAGTAGAGAGTTAGATATTCCTTTGGTGGCAACTAACGATGTACATTATACCTATGCAGATGATGAAAAATCCCATGATATTCTTCTTTGTATTCAGACGGGAAAGAGATTGTCTGATGAAAACAGAATGCGCTACGAGGGTGGCCAGTATTTTGTAAAAAGTGAAGAGGAGATGAAGGGATTATTCCCTTATGCTTGGGATGCTGTGGAAAATACCCAGAGCATTGCAGACCGATGTAATGTAGATATTGAATTTGGAGTAACTAAGTTACCACATTTCGAAGTGCCGGAGGGATTTACTTCGGAAACATATCTTTATAAATTGTGTTACGATGGATTGAGAGAACGTTATGGCAGTAACGGAAGCCATAATGTTGTGAATATAGAAAGTCTTCAAAGTGATGATTCCTACATGCATCAGCCTGCCGGAGATACCGGTCAGACTTTAAAAGAACGTCTTGATTATGAGTTGGGAGTTATCAAACGTATGGGGTACGTGGATTACTTCCTGATTGTTTGGGACTTTATTAACTATGCAAGGGAACAGGGAATTCCGGTAGGGCCGGGACGAGGTTCTGCCGCAGGTAGTATTGTGGCATATTGTCTGCATATTACTAATATTGATCCGATTAAATATTCCCTGCTCTTCGAACGATTCTTAAATCCGGAACGTGTATCCATGCCGGATATTGATATTGATTTCTGTTTCGAAAGAAGACAGGAAGTTATTGATTATGTGGGAGAAAAATATGGTGCCGATAAGGTAGTGCAGATTGTAACCTTTGGTACCATGGCGGCAAAAGGTGTTATCCGTGACGTGGGAAGAGTTATGGATTTACCTTATGCTTATGTGGATGGAATCTCCAAAATGATTCCAAATGAATTAAATATTACCATTGAAAAAGCATTGGTAATGAATCCGGAATTCAAACAGTTGTATGACAGTGATGAACAGGTACAGTATCTGATTGATATGTGTAAACGTTTGGAAGGCTTGCCGCGACATACTTCCATGCATGCCGCAGGAGTAGTTATCTGTCCGAAAGCAGCGGATGAATTTGTGCCTTTGTCAAGGGGAAGTGATGGTTCCATTACTACCCAGTTTACCATGACAACATTAGAAGAACTGGGCCTCTTGAAGATGGACTTTTTAGGTTTAAGAACCCTTACTGTAATTCGGAATGCGGTAAAAAATATTGAAAAAGAACATGGTATCCGGATAGATGTGGATACTATTGATTATGATGATAAAGCTGTGCTAGCTTCCATTGGAACCGGAAGAACCGATGGCGTGTTCCAATTGGAAAGCGGCGGTATGAAGAACTTCATGAAGGAACTGAAACCTCAGAGTCTGGAAGATATTATTGCGGGAATTTCCCTGTATCGTCCGGGTCCTATGGATTTCATTCCTAAATATATTAAAGGAAAAGATAATCATGATTCCATTACTTATTCCTGTCCTCAGCTAGAACCGATTCTGGCGGCGACTTACGGATGTATTGTGTATCAGGAACAGGTTATGCAAATCGTGCGTGATCTGGGTGGCTATACGTTAGGGCGAAGTGACCTGGTGAGAAGAGCCATGAGTAAGAAGAAGCAGGCAGTAATGGAAAAAGAACGTGCCAACTTTATCTATGGTAATGTGGAAGAAGGGGTTCCGGGATGTGTATCTAATGGAATTTCGGAAGTTGTGGCAGGTCAGATTTATGCAGATATGATGGACTTTGCTAAGTATGCCTTTAACAAATCCCATGCAGCTTGTTATGCAGTAGTAGCTTATCAGACGGCTTACTTGAAATATTATTATCCGGTAGAATTTATGGCAGCATTAATGACTTCTGTTATTGATAATCCGGGTAAGGTGTCGGAATATATTCTGAGCTGTCGTCAGATGGGAATCGAAATTTTACCGCCGGATATTAACAAAGGCGAAGCGGGATTTTCCGTGGCAGGTAAAGCTATCCGCTATGCTTTGACAGCGGTAAAAGGAGTAGGAAGACCGGTAATTGAAGCAATAGTAAAAGAGAGAAATGCCAGAGGAACCTATACTAATCTGCAGGATTTTATTACCCGCGATGAAGAGGGTGAGATTAACAAACGTGTGATTGAAAACTTTATTAAGGCCGGTGCCTTTGACAGTCTTGGCGGAACCAGAAAGCAGTTTATGAGTGTATATGTCCAGATTATGGATCATGTACATCAGGATAAAAAAAATAATATGGCAGGTCAGATGTCTTTGTTTGATTTGGTATCGGAAGATAATAAAGGTGAATTTGATTTAAAACTTCCGAACGTGGGAGAATATTCTAAAGAGATGAAACTGGCATTTGAAAAAGAAGTACTGGGAATCTATGTTAGTGGACATCCGCTGGAAGAATATGAAAAAATGTGGAAAAAGCACATTACCAACATGACTTCTGATTTTATGTGGGATGAAGAGATTCATGCAATCCGTGTGGAAGATGGTAAAAAAGTAACCATCGGCGGAATGATTACAGATAAGAAAATAAAATATACTAAAACCAATCAAGTTATGTCCTTTTTTAATCTGGAAGATTTGGTAGGAACGGTAGAGGTTGTTGTTTTCCCCAAAACCTATGAAAAATGCAGTGCAAATCTGGTGGAAGATAATAAGGTTTTTGTTACAGGAAGAGTGCAGGCAGATGATGAAAAAGATGGTAAATTAATCTGTGAATCTATACAGAGTTTCGATGAGATACCAAAGAAGTTGTGGATTAAATTTGCCACTAAGGAAATATATCAGGAAAAGGAAGAGAAAATGTATAAGCTATTAGCCGATTCTGAAGGAAAAGACCGGGTAGTAATATACATTGAGAATCCGAAAGCTATGAAAAATCTTCCGCCTAACAGAAATGTATGTGCAGATGCCAAGTTAGTTGAGATTCTTTCCAAAGAATTTGGAGAAGAAAATGTTTGTATAACAGTTTAAGGGCTACTTGAAAAATAATTAATTTTTTACTATATTAATAAGAAAGAAAAGTTGCATGGAGGTTAGTATGTCACAGGAAATTAAAACAATTGGTGTACTTACAAGCGGCGGGGATGCGCCGGGAATGAATGCAGTTGTTCGTGCGGTAGTAAGAAAAGCATTAATGAACGGAGTTGCCGTAAAAGGAATTAAAAAAGGATATCAGGGACTTTTAAATGAAGAGATTGTAGATATGAAAGCTTCCAGTGTTTCTGATATTATTCAGAAAGGTGGTACGGTTCTTGGTACGGCAAGATGTAAGGAATTTACCACAGAAGAAGGTCAGAAACTGGGTGCAGATATTTGTAGAAAGCATGGAATTGACGGCATTGTAGTTGTCGGCGGTGATGGCTCTTACAAAGGTGCAGCAGCTCTGGCGAAACAGGGGATTAATACGATTGGTGTTCCGGGAACCATTGATTTGGATATTTCTTGCACTGAATATACGATTGGATTTGATACTGCAGTAAATACTGCGATGGAAGCTATCGATAAGATTAGAGATACCTCTTCTTCTCATGAAAGATGTAGTATTATCGAAGTTATGGGAAGAAACGCAGGTTACCTTGCTCTTTGGTGTGGTATTGCCAATGGTGCAGAGGATATTCTTCTTCCGGAAAAATATGACTATAACGAGCAGGGAATTATTAACAATATTATCCGTAACAGAAAACGCGGTAAAACTCACCACTTAATTATTAATGCTGAGGGTATCGGCCATTCCACATCTATGGCAAGGAGAATTGAAGCAGCAACCGGCATTGAAACCAGAGCTACAATTTTAGGTTACATGCAGCGAGGCGGAAGTCCGACCTGTAAGGATAGATATTTTGCATCTATTATGGGAGCATACGCAGCTGACTTATTATGTCAGGGCAAGAGCAACCGTGTAGTATGCTATCAGAAGGGCGAGTTTGTGGATCACGATATCCAGGAAGCTTTATCTATGACAAAACAGATTTCAGAATATGAATACCAGGTAAGCAGATTGCTTTCCGGTAATGTGTAATATTTAGCAAGTGAAGGAGGTTAGGGGTTAACCCTAACCTCTATTTGGCTATAGGGAATATATAAAAAGAATTTCCGGTTATCCTATGGTAGGAAAAATCAGAGGTGGTGATGAGATGATTACATCAGCAAGCAATCAAAAGATAAAGAATTTGAATAGTTTAATTCAAAAATCAAAAGCAAGACGGGAACAGGATGTTTTCATAACAGAGGGCGTTAAAATGTTTCAAGAAGCGCCTATGGACAAAATAAAAGAAGTATTTGTATCCGAATCTTTCTATGAAAAAGGAAGTGCGGGGGAAAAATTAGAACAATGTAATTATGAAATTCTCTCTGATGAATTGTTTAAAAAAGTATCAGATACCCAGACACCTCAAGGTATTTTGTGTGTAATGAAACAGTATCATTATGAACTGCAAGATTTGTTCCAAAAAGAAAAGCCGTTGTTTTTAATTTTAGAAGATATTCAAGATCCGGGGAATTTGGGAACCATGGTACGTACTGCAGAAGGTGCAGGAGTAGATGGTATTATTATGACCAAAGGAACAGTAGATATTTATAATCCAAAAACAATCCGTTCTACTATGGGCTCGGTATACCGTATGCCATTTTTTTATACGGAAGATTTGTTAAGTGTGATGAAACAGTTACAGGAAAAAAATGTGAAGTTATATGCAGCACATTTAAAAGGAAACAGTTTTTACCATCAAATGGACTTTAAAGGTGCCACAGCCTTTTTAATTGGAAATGAAGGCAATGGTTTGAAGGATGAAACTGCGGATGCCGCAGATGTATATATGAAGATTCCCATGGAAGGAAAGGTAGAATCTTTAAATGCGGCAGTAGCCTCCGTAATTTTGATGTATGAGGCTGCAAGGCAGAGAATGATTTAACAGCACAAGCATTTAAAAGAAAAAATGACGAAGAAAGTCGAGGAAATAAGAATGAAAATAGGTTTTATTGGTGGCGGTAATATGGCAAGTGCTATCATTGGCGGAATGATAGAAAAAAAGGTGTATGAACCACAGCAGGTTATGGCATCGGGAAAAGATGCTGTAAGTTTGGATAATTTACATAATAAATATGGGATTGAGATAACAGAAGATAATACTTGGGTTATGGAGAATGCAGATGTAGTATTCTTATCCGTGAAACCACAGATTCTTCCTATGGTAATTGCAGAGATTGCTCCTTTGGTGAAAGAGAATCAATTATTCATCAGTATTGCGGCGGGAAAAACCATAGAATGGATTGAAAATGAATTCGGGAAACCTATTAAATTAATTCGTGTAATGCCTAACACTCCGGCATTAGTAGGGGAAGGCTGTACCGGTATTTGTTCTAATAAAAAAGTTAGTCAGGAAGAATTGGCGTTGGCAAAAACTATTTTTGACAGTTGCGGAACTTCTTACCTTGTACCGGAGCATCTGATGGATGTTGTGTGTGCAGCTGCAGGTAGTGCTCCTGCCTATGTATTTATGTTTATGGAAGCAATGGCAGATGCTGCTGTTATGGGAGGTATGCCAAGAGATTTGGCATATAAGATGGTTGCGCAGACTGTTTTAGGCAGTGGAAAACTAATGTTAGAGACCGGAAAACACCCCGGAGAACTAAAAGATATGGTTTGTTCGCCTGCCGGAACAACAATTTGTGGTGTAAAAGTGTTAGAAGAACAAGGATTTCGCGGTGCAATTATGGACGCATTGGACAGTTGTATACAAAAGTCTAAGAAAATATAACCATGTTTTGTAACAAAAATGTAAGAAAGTTTTTGGTATTTATAGACAAAACCCCGAAAAAATGGGGCATTGTTGACAAAATTGGTAATGTTTGCTAGTATAAGCCTCGTAACAAAGTTAATAAATTTGTAACATTTGGAGGTTTAAATGAAAGCAAGAAGCAATAAGAACCTGCAAAAGTTAGTTAGCCTTGTACTGGGAGTTGCAATTTTGGTTGGTTTTATCAAGAGTGATGTATGGGCTGCTGACTTATCTGCTTTGTTAGGCATGAGTGCAGGTGCATCGGAAGTTATTGATGCCATTGACACTATGACAATGGAAGAAGTAACAGAGCTTGCTACTTTAGATGACGAAGAAGAAGCAAAAGAAAAAGAGAAATATAATATAGTAATGGCAAATGTGAATGAATACATGAATATCCGTGAACTTCCGGAAGCCGGTTCCAAAAGAGTTGGTTATTTATATGCTGACTGTGGAGGAACTATTTTGGAACAGGTTGACGGATGGACTAAGATTCAGTCAGGTAATTTAATCGGTTGGGCAAATAGTGATTATTTACTTTTTGGAGAAGAAGCTTATAATATGGCCCAGGAAGTCGGAATATATCAGGCAACTGTAAATGCTTCCGGATTAAGGATGAGAAAAGAGCCAACAACAGAGTCCGGTATTTGGAAAGTTGTAGAAGAAGGAGATGTATTCCAGTCCATTACAGAATATACAACAGATGAGTGGATCGCGGTAGAGTATGGTGGAGCATTAGGGTACATTTGTGCTGACTATGTCACCATGGAATTTACCATTGACCATGGGGAAACTTTAGAAGAAATCAAAGAACGTGAGCAACGGGAAAGAAAAGAATTGCAGAAACAGATTGTCAGTGAGGGAACTTCTATTATCGGAACTACTGACGAAATGTTACTGGCAGCTTTGATTCAGTGTGAAGCGGGGAACCAGCCTTATGAAGGACAGGTGGCAGTAGGTGCGGTAGTTATGAACCGTGTAAATTGTCCTGCTTATCCAAATACTATTGCAGGAGTTATTTATGCATCCGGTCAGTTTACACCGGCTAAAACCGGTAAGGTAGAAAAATTAGCAGTAAATGGTGTTAAGGATTCCTGTTTGCAGGCCGCAAGAGCAGCTATGGCGGGAGAAACTACTGTTGGTGGTGCAATGCACTTTAGAAGAACAGGAAAACATGAAGGTATTGTAATTGCAGATCACGTTTTCTGGTAAAATATAATAAAGAATATTCAAATGACATCTTATCTGAAAAAGGTAAGATGTTATTTTTTTTACATAAGAAGTTACGTTGATTAAAGTGAGAAATTATAGTATATTATAAGGTATCAATAAAAATCCTTTAAAGGAGGGTGTGTATGAATCCTATTTACGTATGGTTGGCAGCTTTGGCAACATTTGTAGTAATCGAAATTGCCACGATGGGACTTACTACCATCTGGTTTGCAGGAGGAGCTTTGGTGGCATTGGTATTGGCAATGCTGAATGTGTCTTTTTATATGCAGGCAGGAGCTTTTCTTGTGATTTCTATTGTGCTTTTGGTCAGTACCAGACCTCTTGCGATGAAATTTTTTAATCAAAAGAGAGTAAAAACTAATGCAGACAGCATAATAGGAAAAAAGGCTATTGTATTGGCCGAAATTAATAACCTGAAAGAAGCGGGGCAGGTTAGTGTAAATGGCATGGAATGGAGTGCCAGGGCTTATGAGGACGAATGTATTATTCCTGCGGGAGCGGTAGTGGAAGTGAAAGAAATCCGAGGAGTAAAATTAATCGTTGCGGAAGAAAGAAAGGAGCAATAGAGTATGGGATTTGTAGTTGTAGTTATTTTGTTATTAATAGTAGTGGGAGTGTTGGCTTCCTGCATTAAAATTGTGCCACAGGCATATGCTTATGTGGTTGAACGTTTAGGTGCTTATCAGGGAACTTGGGATGTAGGTTTGCATTTCAAAGTACCATTTATTGACAAAGTTGCAAGACGTGTTTTATTAAAAGAACAGGTAGTGGATTTTGCACCACAGCCGGTAATTACCAAAGATAATGTTACTATGAGAATTGATACCGTTGTGTTTTTCCAGATTACAGACCCTAAGTTATATGCTTACGGTGTAGAGAATCCAATTATGGCAATCGAAAATCTTACAGCAACAACTTTGCGTAATATCATCGGTGAATTGGAATTAGACCAGACATTAACTTCAAGAGAAACTATTAATACTAAGATGAGAGCATCTCTTGATGTGGCAACAGACCCATGGGGAATTAAAGTTAACCGTGTGGAATTAAAGAATATTATTCCTCCGGCAGAGATTCAGAATGCCATGGAAAAACAGATGAAAGCGGAACGTGAAAGACGTGAAGCCGTAACACGTGCGGAAGGGGAAAAGAAAGCCAGCATTACTGTAGCAGAAGGTCAGAAAGAAGCAGCTATCTTAGAAGCAGAAGCAGCAAAAGAAGCAGCCATTCTTCGTGCAGAAGCGGAAAAAGAAAGTTTAATCCGCAAGGCAGAAGGGGAAGCTATGGCAATCTTAAAGGTACAGCAGGCAACAGCAGACGGTTTAAGAATGATTAAAGAAGCAGGTATGGACGAAGCTGTTCTTAAATTAAAGAGTCTGGAAGCATTTGAAAAAGCAGCAGATGGTCAGGCAACTAAGATTATCATTCCTTCTGACATTCAGAATATGGCGGGTTTGGCAGCAGGAATAAAAGAGGTTTTAACTAAATAAAGGCAGGAAAGAAAAATGGATTTTAAAGGCAGACACTTTTTGAAATTATTAGATTATACACCGGAAGAAATTTTATACTTAGTAGATTTGGCAGCTAAGTTAAAGGAAAAGAAGAAAAAAAGTATTCCGGTAGATGTTCTTCGCGGAAAAAATATTGCGTTAATTTTTGCAAAGACAAGTACTCGTACACGCTGTGCTTTTGAAGTTGCCGCCCATGATTTGGGAATGGCAACTACATATTTAGATCCAAGTGCATCTCAGATTGGTACCAAGGAAAGTATTGCGGATACCGCAAGAGTTCTGGGCAGAATGTTCGAAGGAATTGAATACCGCGGTTATGGTCAGGAACTGGTAGACGAATTGGCTCGTCATGCAGGAGTACCGGTGTGGAATGGTCTTACAGATGATTTTCATCCCACACAGATGTTGGCGGATTTATTAACTATTAGAGAACATCTGGGTCGTTTAAAAGGTGTCCGTTTAGTGTATATGGGAGATGCCCGTTTTAATATGGGAAATTCATGGATGGTAACCTGTGCAAAAATGGGAATGCATTTTACAGCCTGTGCACCAAAAGAATATTTCCCGGATCCGGAATTGGTAGCTCAGTGTGAAGCCATTGCCAAAGAAAACGGTGGAAGTATCACGCTGGAAGAAGATGTGGTAAAAGGAACAACGGATAAAGATGTTGTATATACAGATGTATGGGTATCCATGGGAGAACCGGCAGAAGTATGGGGACAGAGAATCCGTGAATTATTACCATATCAGGTAAATGCTGAAGTGATGAAAAATGCAGGTGAAGGTGCAATCTTTATGCATTGTCTTCCCGCATTCCATGATTTGAATACAGAAACAGGATTAAAAATTTCCCAGCAGTTTGGTATTACAGAGATGGAAGTTACTGATGAAGTATTTGAATCTGAAGCTTCGGTAGTTTTTGATGAAGCAGAGAACAGAATGCATACCATTAAAGCTGTTATGGCAGCAACTTTGGGAGCAGAATTTGATGATTAATGTTTTAGAACAAAAGGAAATTATATCCTTCATTCAGAGTAAGTGGGTAGGCCGTGACGTTGTTTGTTTTGAAGAGACAGGTTCTACGAATGTGGAAGCAAAAGTGTTGGCAGAGCAGGGAGCTGTTCAAGGAACCCTTGTGGTGGCTGACAGTCAGAGTGGAGGAAAAGGAAGAAGAGGACGTAGCTGGCATTCTCCTAAGGGGAGTGCCATTGCCATGAGTCTGATTTTGAAACCGGAATTGGAAACGGACAAAGCCAGTATGTTAACTTTGATACAGGCTATAGCAGTTGCAAAAGCATTGGAAGAAATATGCAGATGTAAGCCACAGATTAAATGGCCTAATGATGTTCTGATAAATGAGAAAAAGGTGTGCGGCATCTTGACGGAAATGAACCTGAACAAAACAGAAATAGCTTCCATAATCATAGGATGCGGAGTGAATGTTAATCAGGAAAGCTTTCCGGAAGATATTTCGCATATTGCTACTTCATTAAAATTAGAAACAGGGCAGATGTTTAACAGGGCAGAATTAATTGGATGTATTTGCAAATATTTTGAAAAATATTTTGAAGAATTTATGGTTGCAAAAGATTTATCCGGAATAGTTGCGGAATACAATAATTACTTAATCAGCAAGGGACGCAGTGTGAAGGTTTTGGATCCTCAAGGAGAATTTCAAGGAGAGGCTTTGGGAATTAATGCTCAGGGTGAATTGCTGGTGAAGGAGAAAAATGGTGGAATTGTAGAGGTTTATGCCGGAGAGGTTTCGGTCCGTGGCATTTACGGATATGTGTAATTATTCAGAGCCAAGTGAATTTCAGAAAATAGAATTAAGTATGTGGGAGAACATAATGGAAGAAAAGATTGTGCTTTGCGGAGCAAATGCTTATGATAAGAAATATTACTTCAATCAGAAGTTTGATAAAATTCCGGATAGTATCAAAGATGAATTACACATCATTTGTGTACTGTTTACAGAGGAAGTTGGAGGCATCATTACCTTAGCTTTTGATGAGGAAGGAACATTGGTAATCGAAACCAATGCGGCTGAGGAAGATTATTACTATGATGAAATCGGCAGCGGATTATTGGTTAGAGAAATCAGAAGAAAAAAACAGGAATTGTTCGAATCTCTAAGTTTATACTATAAAGTAGTTATTTTAGGAGAAGATTTGGCGGACTTGTTAGACGAGTAGAGTGTAAATTTTTGATGCATATATGCTCGTTAAAAAAGATAAGAATGGATTAGGGAAATGGCAAAATTAAAAATAGGAAATGTTGAGTTAGAGAATCCTTTAGTTTTAGCACCCATGGCAGGAGTTACAGACCTGCCTTTTCGTTTATTGTGCAAGGAACAGGGAGTGGGGCTGATTTGTATGGAAATGGTCAGTGCCAAAGCCATTTATTATAGAAACAAAAATACGGAGAGTCTTTTGGAAATCCATCCGGAGGAAACACCGGTGTCATTACAGATATTTGGGTCTGACGCAGATATTATGAGTGAAATGGCAAAAAAAATTGAGGAAAGACCTTTTTCGATTTTGGATATTAATATGGGATGTCCGGTGCCAAAAGTTGTAAATAATGGGGAAGGTTCAGCCTTGATGAAAAATCCCAAGTTGGTGCATGAAATTGTTTCCAAGATGAGTAAGGCCATTGAGAAGCCGGTTACGGTAAAAATTCGAAAAGGTTTTGATGAGGAACATGTAAATGCAGTAGAGATTGCTAAGATCGCAGAAGATGCCGGAGCAGCAGCCATTGCGGTTCACGGACGAACCAGGGAACAATATTATTCCGGTAAAGCCGATTGGGAGATTATAGCCAGGGTAAAAGATGCTGTTTCCATTCCTGTAATCGGTAACGGGGATGTAACGGATGCAGACAGCGCTCTTAGAATGATAGCAGAAACCGGATGTGACGGTGTTATGATTGGAAGGGCGGTACAGGGAAATCCTTGGATTTTCAGAGAGATTTTATCTCAGATAAATGATGGGGTACGGTTACCTCGTCCCACTATGGAAGAAATGCGGGATACTATTATCCGTCATGCTAAATTGCAGTTGGAGTATAAAGGGGAATATACGGCTATCCGTGAAATGCGGAAACATGTAGCTTGGTATACCACTGGACTTCCAAATTCTGCCAAATTTAGAAGACATGTGAATGAAATGGAGACTTTGGACGGGTTGATTGAAACTGTAGAGAAGTTGTTTGGGGTGTAAATATGGCAACTATTAGTGTATGCATGATAGTAAAAAATGAAGAAAAAGTACTTGCACGATGTCTGGATAGTTTGCAGGGACTTTGGGAAGAACTGATTATTGTGGATACCGGTTCTGACGATAAGACCAAAGAGATAGCGGCAAGATATACGGACAAGATTTATGACTTTACCTGGACCGGTAATTTTTCCGATGCCAGAAATTTTTCTTTTTCAAAAGCGGGTTGTGAATATATTTATTCCGCAGATGCGGATGAAGTTTTGGATGAAGAAAACCGGGAGAAATTTCTGATTTTAAAGGAAGCTTTATCACAGAATCCTGAAATCGAAATTGTGCAGATGTATTATGGGAATCAGTTATCTCAGGATAGTATTTATAATTTTGATAAAGAATATCGTCCAAAGTTATACAAGAGACTTCGTAACTTCGTGTGGCAGGAACCGATTCATGAAGCAGTACGCTTGGAACCGGTAGTTTTCGATAGTGATATTGTGATTTGGCATAAGCCTCATGGACAGCATGGAGCAAGAGATTTAGCCTATTTTGAAAAAATGCTGGAAAAGGGCGAACGTTTATCGGATAGAATTCAGGATATTTATCTTCGGGAATTATATTTTATTGGTGATAAGCATAATCTGGAAAAGGGTCATGATTATTTGGTTCGGATTTGTGAGAATGAAAATCCGGATAGTGATTTGTTTCAAAAGGCAATTTCCATTCTTTGTAAAGAAGCCAGACTGTTGGAAAAAGATAGTGATGTATTGAAATACTCCCTAAAGGGAATCGTAAGTCAGGGATGCAGTGAACTGTGCATGGAATTGGGACATTATTTCTTTGCAAAAGAGGAATGGGCAGAGGCTATAATCTGGTATTACAATGCGGCCTATGAGACTTCCGGTCAGATGAGTTTGAAGGCGGGAACAACAGAACCATTGAGCAAATTGATTTCCTGTTACGAAGCATTGGGGATGCCGGAGATGGCCCGGGAGTACAAAAAGCAGTTGGAAAAGATGATGCAAGAAGATATTTCGCAGTAAAAGCTTTTGAAAAAAGCGAAAAACAAGGGCGTTGCCTTGACACTACTTGTAAAAATGGTTATAATAACTCAGTTATGGAGGGTGTTGTCAATTTTATGAATGAATAAGGTTGACAATTTGGATATTAAAAAGAGAGAGGACGACATAATGGAAGCAAAGAAAAATATCTTAACCTATGAAGGGTTAAAAAAATATGAAGAAGAATTGCAGGAATTAAGAGTTGTTAGAAGAAGAGAAGTTGCTCAGAAAATCAAAGAAGCAAGAGAACAGGGTGACTTGTCCGAAAATGCTGAATATGATGCAGCGAAAGACGAACAGCGTGACATTGAAGCAAGAATCGAAGAATTAGAAAAAATCTTAAAAAATGTAGAAGTTGTTGATGAAGACGAAGTAGACTTAGATAAAATCAACATTGGATGTAAAGTTAAAATTTTAGATATTGAATATAATGAAGAGTTAGAATATAAAATTGTAGGTTCTACAGAAGCAAACAGTTTAAAAGGAAAGATTTCCAATGAGTCTCCTGTAGGTAAAGCATTAATGGGAACAAAAGTAGGTGATGTTATCACAGTAGAAACACCTGCAGGCGCATTCCAGTACAAGGTATTAGAGATTCAGAAATCCAGCTAAGGAGGATAAAATGTCAGAAGTACAGAATAATAAACCACAGAATCAGGAACAGGATTTAAATCAGATTTTAAAAGCCAGAAGAGAAAAATTAGCAAATCTTCAGGCAGCAGGAAAAGATCCTTTTGTAATTACAAAATATGACCAGACACACCATAGTCAGGAAATCAAAGATAACTTTGAAGCATTGGAAGGTCAGACAGTAAGCATTGCCGGACGTATCATGTTCAAACGTGTTATGGGTAAAGCATCTTTCTGTAACGTACAGGATTTACAGGGGAATATCCAGTCTTACGTTGCAAGAGACAGCATCGGAGAAGAAGCTTACGCAGATTTCAAGAAATATGATGTAGGTGATCTTGTAGGTATCAAAGGTGAAGTTTTCAAAACCAAAACAGGAGAAACTTCCGTACATGCAGCAGAAGTAACTTTACTCTCTAAGAGTTTACAGGTGCTTCCTGAAAAATACCATGGTTTAACAAATACAGATATCCGTTACCGTCAGCGTTATACTGACTTAATTATGAATCAGGACGTAAGAGATACTTTTGTAAAACGTTCTCAGATTATCAGTTCCATCCGTCGTTATTTAGATGGACAGGGATTCTTAGAAGTAGAAACACCAATGCTTGTAAGCAATGCAGGTGGTGCAGCAGCAAGACCATTCGAAACACATTACAATGCTTTGGATGAAGATGTTAAATTACGTATTTCCTTAGAATTATACTTAAAGAGATTAATTGTAGGCGGTATGGAAAAAGTTTACGAAATCGGCCGTGTATTCCGTAACGAAGGTCTTGATACAAGACACAATCCTGAATTTACATTAATGGAATTATATCAGGCATACACAGATTACTATGGAATGATGGATTTAACAGAAAACATGTTCCGTCATGTAGCACAGGAAGTATGCGGTACAACTTTAATTCCTTATGGTGATGTGGAAATCGATCTTGGTAAACCATTCGAAAGACTTACCATGATTGATGCTATTAAGAAATATACAGGAATTGATTTCAATGAAATCAAAACCACAGAAGAAGCAAAAGCGATTGCTGATGAAAAAGAAGTTCACTACGAAGACAGACATACCCGTGGTGATATCATCAACTTATTCTTTGAAGAATTTGTTGAAGAACATTTAATCCAGCCAACATTCATTATGGATCATCCGGTAGAGATTTCTCCTTTAACTAAGAGAAAACCTGACCAGCCTGAATTGGTAGAACGTTTTGAGTTATTCATCACAGCCCGTGAAATGTGTAATGCATACTCTGAGTTAAACGATCCAATCGACCAGAGAGAACGTTTCAAAGCTCAGGAAGCAGCTTTGGCAGCAGGTGATGAAGAAGCAAATACAACAGATGAAGATTTCATGAATGCTTTGGAAATCGGTATGCCTCCGACAGGTGGTATCGGTTACGGTATCGACAGACTCGTAATGTTGCTTACAAATTCTCCTGCGATTAGAGATGTATTGTTGTTCCCGACCATGAAGAGTTTGGATAAATAAGTTCAGTGTTTATCGAGCTTTGCAGACTTTTCGGTCTTTAGATTATGCAAATATTATGCAAAGTTTGCAGAATGTATGGAGCATAATGTAGGGATTTGTAAAAGGACACAATGCGAAAAGGCTGAAAATTAAAGAGTTTTAACCAGTGTGTATGGACCACTTTCAAGTGTAGGCTTGGGAGTGGTCTTTTTGCGTTTTGTGGAGAACATGTATGGATATGTAAAGAAGTAGAGGAAGAATACATAAAAATGTAAAATAGGAAAAGATTTGAGTTAAAAGAACGTTTTATAGTACGGCAAATGAGTACAATAGGAATTAGGGAGAGGAATAGTCCGCACCTAGTTCTTATCAAATCGTAATTGTAGTACAACTATGATTTGATACACAGAAAGGCAGTATATTATGAAAAATTGTAATTTACAATTAGGAATACATCATTATTATGGAACAGGTTTTATGGAGCCAAGAATGGAAGTAAATCTTGAAATGTTAAGAAAATGGATATATGACATTATGAGCGAGACAGGTTTTGGAGTAGATGAATTTGACATTGTGGATTTGTGTGCATATGGAAGCAGAATAAATGGTAGAGCGGAAAAAGATTCGGATTTAGATATTCTCTTAGAATATAAAGGGAGTGCCCGAGAGGATACTGTATTTAATGTATTGCATGATACTCCGATATATTTACAAGGTATTGTTGTAGATATTAATCCAATTAAAGCGGAGTGTTCAGGAACAATAGAGGAGTATTTAAAGCGGTGTTGAGGGCTGGATAAATTGGTATAAAATATACGGTCATGGGAAAGGTTTTACTCTTATTCTATTGACAAATTAACCACATTTAATCATAATTGACTTAAGAGTTAGTAACTTACGAGTTAGTAAAAAAGAAGGGAATAGAAATATGTTTCATTGCAGAGAAAATGAATTGTATGATTTGAACCGAAGATATAAAAAGGGGAATTTTGAGTGTATTGTTGTATATGGACGTCGTCGAGTAGGAAAAACAGCACTTATAAATGAGTTTTGTAAGGATAAGCCAACTATATTTTTGTCTGCACTTAATGCAAGTTCACAGGAAAATTTAGAAGCACTTTCAAAAGCTATTTATGAAAAAAGTTATCCGGGAGTGGAATCTGCTCCAATTTATGCATCCTTTGACGCTGCTTTTGCAGAAATTACACGTATAGCAAAAGAAGAGAGAATAGTATTTGTTATTGATGAGTATCCATA